>CAZQRG010000012.1:0-10365 GCA_964595745.1 uncultured Candidatus Saccharibacteria bacterium
TAACCCGTATATACACCCATCTTACCTTCGTCACTAATTAAAACATCAAAGAAATCACACTCCTTCTCCATATTACAAGCATTTACACTAATTACCTCTGATTTGTATTTAGCTAATACCTCAGTAAGATTGGAATAGTCATCAATACTCTCCCCGTTAACTGTTTTAATATATCCCTCCTCATACATTCCAGAATCCAGAGCACCACCCTCCTCTGCTAATTGATAAGGTATATCTGAAACTCTTTCTCTTGTTATAGTAGCACCTACAGGTTTGAAATCTTCATATGTACTCCCTATACCCATTTTCCATCCATTACTTGAAAGATATATTGTGTAGAGGATGACAGCCAGAAGAATATTCATAGTTACTCCCGCCAACATAACAAACATCTGAGCAAATTTACTCTTGTTCTTTAGATTCCCCTTCTCTTTTCTATCCTCTTTCTCTTTTGTAGGATCACCATCTCCTAATATTTTTACATAACCACCAAAAGGAAGACCTCGGATACTGTATAAGGTACCATTCTTTCTTTTAGAAAAAATCTTAGGACCAAATCCTATTGCAAACTCTAAAACCCTTGCTTTAACAGCCCTAGCAGCTAAGAAATGTCCTAACTCATGTACAAAAGTAAGAATACTAATTACCGCAAGAAGTAGAAGGATATTGATAATAATAGACATAACGTATTTTATTTAAATTAAAACATTTATACAGTCATTAGTTCCGTCTCTTTAGTTTCTCTAATCTCCTCTATCTTGGTATTACTCTCTTTGACAAGTTTCTCCCCCTCTTCTCTTAACATATCTGCTTGATCTTCAGAAAAACCACTCTTTTGTTGTTCATCTATCTCTTGCATAAACTTCTGTCTTACCTGTCTAACAGCTATTCTAGCATCCTCCACTCTATCTTTCATAACTTTAACATACTCCTTTCTTCTCTCCTCTGTTAAATCGGGAATCGTTACTCTAACATGGTCTCCCTCTGATACAGGATTAAAACCCATATTAGCTGAAGATATCCCCTTTGAAATTGCATCTATAATGTTTTTATCCCAAGGTATTACAACTAAAGACCTATTATCTGCAACATTAATAGTAGCATAGTTTTTTAAAGGTGCCTGTGTATCATATGCACTAACTAATACATCCTGAATTAATTCAGGAGTAGCCCTACCCGTTCTAATCTGAGAAAGATCTTCTGAGAGATTTTCTATACATTTATCTAAATCTATTTTGAATATATCAATATCCATATACTTTAATAAAAAAAGTTATATACATATGATATTCTAAAATCATATTATTCTCAATATCAAAAAGAGAATATTAATAACTATTTTACCTTCCTTTTTAGACCAAGTCTTTCAAACATATCCCCACTATACTTACTCACTTTCTCGGCTTTTTGAGTTTTCTCTCCCTTTACTAAGGGTATGGTAAAACTAAAGGTACTACCCTTTCCAAGTTTACTATCTATCGCTATTCTTCCTCCGTGCATTTTAATTAAACCGAAAGTAACAAAAAGACCCAATCCGGAACCCCCCGGTCTAACCAATGGAGTGCCCCGATTATCCCTCTTTTCTGTATATTGATTTGATCTATAAAACTTCTGTCCAATTTTCTTAAGATCTTTCTTTTGTATACCATCTCCGGTATCCTGAATATCAACCTTTGCATATTTATTATCATATGAAACCCGAATTTCAACCCCACCTTTATTTGTATATTTAACAGCATTACTTATTAAATTGTCTGCTATCTCTTGTATTCTAACCCTATCAGCAAATACTTGGGGATACTTCTCCCAATCTCTTGGTTTATTAAATTTAATATACAAACCTTTTTCCTTTGCATCTTTCTCATGTCCCATTATCCCATCTTCAATAACATCGATAATATCAACAGGTTCCCTATTTATCTCTAATTGACCATCTTCTAATTTTGTGGCACTGAGGAGAACATTAATTAATGTAATTTCCCTTTGTATATTTTCTCCTAATATCTCCATATATTTTCCATATTTTTCACTTGTACTTCCCTTATTACTTTTACTCATCTGATTATCTAAAAGCTCATGATAGTTTCTAATAATAGTCATTGGGGTTCGAAGTTCATGCCCCATGATATCTATCATATCGTGTTCTTTTCTCCTTGCCTCATTTAATTGAACTACTTTCTCTTTCAAGTCCTTAGTCTGTTCTTCAACCTTTGTTTTTAAAGTCTCATTAAAACCCTGAACCTCTTTATAAAGGATTGCCCTACCCATAGCTACACTGGCATTAGCTATAATATCTTCTAAAAACCTCATATCTTCTACAGAGAAAGGGTCTGAATTCTTTTTATTTCCAACAACTATTATTCCATTCAATTGGACTTTTCTATTTAATGGAAGAATAGCAGATATCTCCTCGTCTTCCATACACTTAATTATCTTATCTAGCCTATTCTTCACATCTTTAGGATCTTTATCCTCAAGTTTTTTAGCTTCCTCTAATACTAGTACAGGATCTTTTCCAATATCTTTCCAATAGTGTATTACCTGTAAAAGATCTCTAACATTATCCAATTTAAAACCTACTAACTTTTTGTATAGCACTTTACTGTTCTCCTTATCAAAAAGTACAACTCCTACTTTTTCTAAATCTAAGTACTTCTTAACAGTATTAACAACATATACCGATATTTTATCTACATCTAATTCGGTACTTGTTGACTTTAAGAACTTACTTAACATATCTGTCGGATGTCGATCAATATATACTATCCTGTCTTCTATTACCCTATATATATAGTTATTAAATCTTAAATATATCCAAGCATATATTGGAGCAATTACAAGTGAAGCTAGAATTGTATTTGTTTTAAATATTCCTCCAAATACAATAGTTGCTAACCATCCAAATAGAAAGAATCCTGATAACCAAAAGATAGATAGGACTATAAAGAATAATATTTTTCCAAGAAGGAATCTGATGCCTAAAAATCTATGTTTAACTATAGAAGTAAATGAAAAACCCACAAATATAATTAAGAATGTAGGACCAAAAGCAGAAAGAAAGAAAATTTTAAAAACAATCGGAAGTATTAGGTTCGTTATCATTGCACCCATTGCAGTAAATATTGCACCTAAAAGTAAATACTGCAGTTGAATTTTTTCTAAACCAATTGCTTTTCTATACTTTTTTATTAATAAATAAACAAATAGACCAAAGAGTAGAATAAAATTTAATACATAAAGCACAATAAGAGGACCAAATTCGATACTTGAATACCCCTCTTCCAATGTAACACCTTGTACTATAAGTGGCGTAAAACTAATTATTCCAACAAATATACTTAATAGACCCGTCAGTAAATAGTATCTTTGTTTTAATACTAATATAGAATTGGGGAATACAGAGGCAAATAGAAATAGAGCAAATACTAAAAGCGTTGTTGAAAAGAAAATAAACCTATTAGCAACTAAAACTAATTCATAAGCCTCCAAATTATTCGAGAAGTAATTTGAGAAAACCCATAGAACTAAACCAAAAATGAAAAGAAGGAAAAAGATATTTGTCTTCGAACGAACATCTGATTTGAAAGCTGCGAAACCAAGAAATAGTAAAACCACACTAAGTATAATTAGGAATATCAATTCAAATTCCATCTATCAAAAATTCAAAGATTAGTACACTTTACATTCCAGTATACCATTCAAAACCCTTAACGTCTTCACCCTTTAGGAATTTAGCCATCCCCTCACTAGACCCCTTTGTTTCTGCATTCTTAATAGATTCCTCTATATTTATCAAAACAGGTGTAGACTCAGAACCTAGATACCTTACAGATGGACCGATTTTAGGGAGACCAAAATTAAAGTAATAACCATTTAATAATCTAACAACAAGATTATCCGTTGTAGCTAACCACTCTTCTATATTATTCGCTCTACTATATTGAGCAGCAATTCTTAATAAGGCAACCGATACAGTTGCAGGTGCTTCTTTTAATTTCGCAAATTGGGATAATTCTGCATTTACATGATTAACCTTTTCTCTCCACTCTGCCTCTATTTGTATTTTTTCATCAGTAAGAGTTGGTAATTTATACATATTAATTTCAGATTCATTATTATCCATAATTAATCTTACAGAACCAACATATCCTTGGGAAGTCTTTGCTACAAATTGAGCTGATTGCCAATGATATTTATCTAGGTAAAGCTGTTGCCCACCACAAAATCTTAATAACAGTCCGTCGTTAATGAATTTTTCAAAAAGACTTTCATCTAAAGCATCATAAAGAAGTCCCAAACCATTTTCCTGTACAACATCTTCGGCTTTTACATCGACTCTTGCAAAAGGTATTCCCTGTAGATATCCTTCCCTAATATATCTATCTGTAACAACCTCTAACCTACCTATTTTTTCCTCTGAAGTTACGGCAAGACCAACAGATACCTCCCCTTCTAATAACTCTCTTTCTTGAATTATGAACTCTGATTCATTCATACTCTTAATCTTATCCTATTTTTTGAATTATTTCTTTTACTTCAGTTGCCCTTTTATTAATAACAGATAAAGTCCTTAATAGTAAAGGTATTTTACTAATTACATTAGGATTACTTCTTCTAACTTCACTTGGAATATCTATCATAATTACATCCTTAATTTCCTCTCCAGCTAGAATTCTTCTCATAGATTCAACCATTAACGCACTAAGTACAGTGGCAGTAGTTCCCAACTGATATGTTCTACCATCCTTAGGATCTCTTTCAATAAGCTCAGTTAACTGTTCTACAGGAACTTTCAATGGATTTATTGGTCCTGTAAATGCATCATATACATAGCTTAGAAACTCTGCATTAGAAATTTTCCCGTCTTTATAGGCATCATGTATTCCATTAAATTCAACTATCTTTTCTTGGGTTAATTCTCCTCTAAGAGGTGCTATATTTTCTTTATCATACCTATATACTGCAACCATAGCAGTACCTGCTAAATCATATCCTACTAATACAGGTTTCTTTTCTATTGCTGCCCATTTATGTAATTCATAAACCATATCCAAAGCTCTTATATCTACTCCATCCACTACTATATCTGAATTTGCAACATATTCTCTTGCATTCTCAGAGGTCATTCCACAATCAACACTCTTAGCATTAACATAAGGATTAACAGATCTCATATTCTTTACTGTCATATCAGCTTTGTTCTCACCTATTTGATGAATTGAATATTGCTGCCTGGATAAATTATCAGCAGCAACAACATCAGGATCCATTACTGTAATATTTTCAGCACCAGATCTAACAGACATCATAGCGATAGGATTACCAACACTCCCTACTCCAGCGACAAGAATCTTTGCATTTCTAAAACTTTCTTGTACTTCTGGATCTATAAATTTCTTAGATGAAGCCGTAAGTTGAGAATAAAATTCCTCTTTTGTTAATGATGATGAACTTATATTTTTTTCGGATTTCTGTTCATTAATTACTTCTTGTTCCATTATTTATTCTATTAATTTAGATCTAAGGATATTACTATTTTATCACATTTAACCTAAATAACAAGCCTATAGCATTTGTGTACCTGATTAGAATTAATATACATTGAAAAGAAAAACCTATTTACCAAACTCCCATATTAAAAATCTTCTAATCTCTAAAGGCTCTCCTAATTTAGAAATAGCCTCATCTAAAAGATTTCTCATTATCTTACTCTCATCCTTAAACCATTTCTGTTCTAATAGACACTTCTCTTGATAGAACTTTTCTAATTTCCCCTCTACTATTTTTCCTGATATCTCAGCTGGTTTTCCCTCAGCATCAACCTCTTTTTGAAAAATATCTTTAATCTCATCCAACTTCTCAGTAGGAATACTCTCTTTAGAAATATATATTGGTTTCATAGCTGCTATCTGTAAAGCTAATTCATGAACAAAAGTTCTAAAAGCTTCGTTTTTAGCAACAAAATCTGTCTTACATGTTACCTCAACCATTGAAACAAGTCTTTGTTCTTTACCATGAACATATGTCTCAATGATACCCTCTCCTACTGTTGCACACTCACTTTCAATAGCCTCATCCCACCCTCTTTCCTTAATTAAAGCTACTGCTTTCTCAAAATCCTTACCACTTTCCTCATAAGCTAATTTACAATGCCCTATCTTTGCACCTGTAAGATTATGTAATCTATTAATTACATCACTTCTACTATTAATATATTCAATGGCCTTTTGCATATCACCCCCTGATTTAGTCAAAGCCTCTTTACAAAGGCCCATACCTGCAGATGTCTTTGCTCTAAGTAATTTTATATCCTCAATAGTTATACCCATAACAGTATATTAACCAAATTATTTTATGGCCTTTAATATCTCTTCCACCGCTTTCTCACCAATACCCTCAAGAGCCAATAGCTCCTCTTTTGTCTTACCAACTAAATCGTCTAATGTGCTAAGTCCCGCAGTTTTTAATGCTTTCTCTATTCTAGCAGAAAGACCAAGATCTTCAATCTTTTTAGAATTTACCTCTGCCTTTACTGCCTCTGCTGCTGCGAAATCTTCATCAAGATTCTTCTCTTTCTTTAATACTCTAACTACTCCAGTAGTAGCAACAGTAGCTTTTCCCTCTCTCATAGCTTTCATTCTTAATCTCTCATCCTCTTCCATCTTTTCCTGTCTCTCTTTCTCCTGTGCAAATCTCATCTTCATATTCTCTAAATTGGCACTATGATTCTTTCTCAAAGCAACTAATGCCTCAGACTTCTTACCCTGTTTAATTACCTCTCCAAAGAGATTTACAAAAAGGTTTATGCTCTTAATAGAATCATCATTTGCAGGTATAGGGTAATCTACTAAATCTGGATCACAATTGGTATCAATCAAAGAAATAATTTCAACACCAGCTATTCTTGCTTCCTTAATTGCATTCTTTTCAACCATACTATCAATCACTATTACAAATCTAGGAAGTTCATCCATAAATTTGATACCTTGATATATCTTGTTTAGTCTCTCTACATCTTTTTCCATCAACAAAACCTCTTTCTTAACCAAACCCTCTCCTCCAGATGCAATTTTCTCTTCCATTTTTACTAAGGTTTGAATAGTACTCTTAATTGAATCAAAATTAGTAAAAAGTCCACCTGGCCATCTCTTAGTAACATAGAACGCACCACTCTCATTTGCCATTTTTTCGATAATACCAGCAGCCTGACCCTTCGTACCTACAATTAATACATTCTCCTTGTCTATGACACCCCCAAGAGCTTCTAGAGCACTAGAAAGTAGTTTCCTACCCTTAACAACATCAATGATATGAATTCCATTCCTAACTTCATAAATATATTTCTTCATTTTAGGATTCCATGCACTATGTTTATGCCCAAAGTGTGCACCTGCTTGAAGAAATGTTAATAGCTCAGGAATATCTGTTTTATAGCTTTTCTTTACAGTCTCTGCTTTAGGAGTTTCAACCTTTTTTAAGACCTCTTTTGTTTTTTCCATAATGTTTTTCCTTTTATCACCTATCTCTATGGGTAGAATATCATCTATCCAGGAAATTTTTAGAGATATGCGAGATATATATTAAATACGGCTTTGATTATATATCCCCCTAACCCTTTTATCAACCCCCTATATCGATATACTCTTCCAATCATTTTTACCAATTACAATATGATCTAATAGCTGAATACCAATTAACTCTAACCCGTTATTAATACTCCTTGTTAAAGAGATATCCTCTTGACTAGGTGTACTATCTCCAGACGGATGATTATGAGCAAGCAAAACAAACGCAGAGTTATTACTAATTGCAGTATAAAGTACCTCCCTAGGAGAGAGATTTGCGCAATTTAAAGAACCCAACGCTATACTTTCCCTACATATATATTCAAAACGGGAATTAAGACATACTAAATCAACCCTCTCTCTTTTTAAATCTTTCATATCCTTAAATATCTCATACGCACCATTCGAATCAGTAACCCTAACAATCTCTTTATCAAACAATCCATATATCCTCCTACCAAGCTCAATACCTGCCACTATCCTCATTGCAACAACTTTGCCTACTCCACCGATACTAACAAGGTGTCCTACATCTAAGTGTTTCTCCTCCTTAACAGAGCTCTTTATCTCATTCATAATGGATCTGGAAATCTGTTTAAAATTTCTACCCTTAATACCACTACCAACAAGTATTTCAACAAGCTCTATATCAGATAGAATTGATATTCCTCCTTTAAGAAATTTCTCTCTTGGTAACATAGAAAAATGTTAGAGAAAATATATTACAAAGTCTTGAACTACTCTTTCTTAATCTCTTCTTTAATCTCTTTTTTAATATATTTACACTCTGGATATCCACTACAACCCTTAAATGTCTTTCCCCATTTACTTCTTCTCTCGACTAGTGGCTTACCACAATCAGGACAGTTCTCATTTAGTAATAGCGGTACGGTACCCTTACAATCTGGATATCTCTCACATGCCCAGAACTTTCCATACTTACTGTTTTTAAGTACAACCTTTGAATCACACTTAGGACATTTCTCAACCTTAAGATATTTTTTAAAATCTAGAGTATCTCCCTTTCCATCTATATCATTCATACCCTTACATTCAGGGAACTTTGAACAGCTTAAAAATTTCCCATACCTACCTAATCTAATAACCATTGGAGAACCACACTCAGGACATTTCTCTTTAGAGTCTCCCAATATTACAACATCGTTTTTATCAACATCTTTTTTAGCAGTAGCAATATCTCTCATCAAAGGCTTATACACTCCATCTAAAAATGGTATATACTCAACCTTACCTTTGGCTATCTCATCCAACTTGTCTTCTACATTCGCTGTATATTGATAATCTATTAAGTCAGAGAAGTTACCCTTGAGAAAATGTGTAACTACTCTCCCAACCTCTGTAGGAAGTATATATTTACCCTCTTTGATAACGTACTCCCTTAAAACAATAGTACTAATGATAGTGGCGTATGTAGATGGTCTACCTATTCCTAACGATTCTAATTTCTTAACAAGGGATGCTTCAGTATATCTTGGAAGAGGTTGGGTAAATTTCTGTTCCTTAATAAATTTCTCTTTCTCAAATGTATCATTTATTTTAACATTTGATATCTCTTGCAATATCTCCTCTTCATCTTTACTACCTCCATATATTACTCTAAAACCATCAAATAGGGTTTTTTGAGCACCTACTGAAAATGTATAAATATTTTTTAGCTTGTTTACTGGTTCAAAATATATACTTAAATTCTCTACTCTCTTCTCTTTCATTTGAGATGAAACTGCTCTCTTCCATATTAATCCATACAATCTACTCTCATCACTCCCAAGTTTACTAGAGTCAAAAGAAAAGTCTGTAGGTCTAATAGCCTCATGAGCCTCCTGTGCATTTTTACTTCTGTTTTTATAAAACCGAGGGGTATCGGGTAAGTATTCTTTTCCATACTTTTCTAAAACAACACTCCTAATTTCATCAATAGCCTTCTGACCAAGATACACAGAATCTGTTCTCATATATGTAATATGCCCCGATTGGTACAACCTTTGAGCTAAAGCCATTGTCCTTTTTGCAGTATACCCCAATACATTATTCGCAGATTGTTGAAGGGTTGAAGTTGTATATGGAGGATATGGATTTTTCTTAATCTCTTTCTTAACAATATCTACTACTTTGTAATCACTATTACCTAAACTATCTTCTATCTCCTTAATCTCTCCTTCACTCTTTGGAATATATTTCTTCCCATTCTTTCTTAAAAGTTGAATAACTAATCTCTCTTTCTCTTTCTTTACCTCAACAAAGAAGTCCCAATACTCCTCTGGTTTAAATTTCTCCCTATCCTCT
Source organism: uncultured Candidatus Saccharibacteria bacterium (assembly GCA_964595745.1). Lineage (GTDB taxonomy): Bacteria > Patescibacteriota > Dojkabacteria > SC72 > SC72 > UBA2259. The sequence goes on from CAZQRG010000012.1 coordinate 9,870, forward strand.
TCTCTCTCAACAACCAGCCTCAGTGCAACAGACTGTACTCTACCAGCAGATAGACCAAACCACATTTTCTGCCATAGAAGTTCAGAAAGTTTGTATCCAAACAATCTATCAAGTACTCTCCTTGCCTTTTGTGCTTCAACCAAATCTTCATTTACAACAGTAGGGTTTTTTATTGATTCCAATACTGCATCTTTAGTAATCTCATGAAATGTAACTCTCTTAACATTTTTAGCCTTAAGAAAATCTTTAACATGCCAAGCTATAGCCTCTCCCTCCCTATCAGGATCCATTGCTAAATATACATATCCATCTTTAGGAACAGCCTTCTTTAAATCCTTTAATATCTTTGCTTTACCATATATTGTCTCAAACAATGGTTTATATCCATTCTCTACATCTACCCCAAGTTTACTCTTAGGCAAATCTATAACATGACCTACTGTAGCCATTACTTTGTAATCACTTCCTAGATATTTGTTAATAGTCTTTGCCTTTG
>CAZQRG010000013.1:0-10259 GCA_964595745.1 uncultured Candidatus Saccharibacteria bacterium
CTGCGACCTCTGCGTCCCAAACGCAGCGTTCTAGCCATCTGAACTATTCCCCGATGACATAGAATTCTATCATATGACTTGGCAATATGAAAGAACATCTAATCAATACTTAATCCTTTTAGACTTACTCCCTTGAGAGACAGCTTATTAACTATTGATTTAAAACTTGCTGTTTCAGACCAATTACTTACATCATCATCTGTGTCCCAAAACCTTATATGCCAGTAGTAAGTAACACTATTTGAGGTTAGTGTTGTCCCAGCGTAAACATAATCAGGAGATCTTGAACCACTAGATATTGATGTAGTTGAAGTTTTATTTGTATTCCACATAGATGTACCCAAAAAATCAGATTGAGTATTCACCTCTATTTGATAATATATTGCGTTATCTGTATTTCCATCAGTATGAATAGCTGAGAAAGATGGTGTTAAGCTCATGATAAAAAGAGGATTGGTATTACCATCTGTAAGTAAGTCTGTTGGAGCATTTGGAGAGGCTCTGGTAGCAAAATTAGCAGTAGAAGACCATTCACTTTCTTCATTCAAGTAATCCCAAAATTTGATTCTCCAGTAATATACAACACCATTAGCAACTAGAGTTGTACCAGCATAGGATATGTCAGATGATCTAGCACCGTTTGTAATAGGTCCTGTTGCTGTTTTGGTACTGTCCCACATGGAAGTACCAAGAAAGTCAGATTGTGTATTTACCTGTATCTGATAATAGTTACCTGTATCAGAGGTATCTGTATCACTAAATACTGCACTAAACTCGGGAGTCAGATCAGTTATTTTTTGAGGATTAGTTAATCCTTCAGTAAGTAAAGATGTTGGTGCATTAGGGAAGGTGTTATATTTCTCTTCAGATCCAACTGATGTGTTTAATGAGGTATTTCTTTCGTATAAATAAACATAGGAAGCTGGAGTACCAAGGGAATCAGCTGGAAGAGTTGCTGTACAACTATTATGAGTATGTTGAGGGGTAACAGTAACTCCTGTTCCTGTAACTCCATAAATATCTGAGGCAGTACCAGTTGAAAGGGATGTAGTATGAGTATGAGTATTAGATGTACCACCTGTAGTACCAACTGTTGCACTACCATAGGGAAATCTTCCATCTTGAGCCGAATAACGTGTCCATCCAAGTGGTGGTGTTGCAGATGTCATACTAATCAAACCTGCACCAGCAGTGCCAGAAGAATCTTTAGAAGCAAAAATTATTGATCTATATGGTGGTAACATTGAAGACGAATCAGTACTTGTAGAATCTGCAACTGTATGACCATGATATCGTTCAGTTTCATATGTTCCTGCTCCTGTATTTCTAACAGCATCTAAATATGCATTCGGATTACCAGTATTACTTGTTCCATTACAAGAATGATTATGGACATCACTTCCACCAGTTACTTGGCATTGATAAGATCCATTAATATAGTCGCATCCAACAGGAAATCTGCTATCCAATGTCGAAAATCTTGTCCAACCTGAAGGAGTTGAAGTAAAGTAGGTTATCATACCAGAGGCTATATTCAAGTCAGGATTATCACAGAACATCAATGAATAATATGGAGGTAAACCATCCCAAGTATCAGGAGTAGTAGATTGACCTGCATGAACATGTGTAGATGTAGCGAATGCTTGACCAGTTCCAGATTGTCTAACGACTGTTGCAGATGGGCCCTTTGTGCATGATGCAGTACTATGGTTATGTCCAAAACCTGATTGTACCCCGTAACCTGTTGATGGATATGGAATTCTTTTTTGAAAATAACTATTGGATGTCCAACCTGTAGGGCATGAGGATGAATCATTCATAAGAATAAAATTACCTGTCCAACTAGCTTCTGCATTAGTTGCAGATGGATTAGAATAATACATATTTATATATGATGTCCCAGCTGGAAGACTAGGTATTCTAACCCATATTTGAGTTGATGAATTAGTTGATGTATTGCAACCATTCTCAAGCCAAAATGATAGAACTGCAGAATCATTAGAAAGGGTAAAAAGAAAATCATCACAATCTGACTGTAATTTGCCAGCTGTATACAAAGAATATGGATCATATGGTGATGAAAGCTGTACTAAAACATCATATGAACCTGCAGATCCAGGATTTGTTACAGTTACAACTCTTCTATACCTCCAAGTACTGCTATACCAAGTTGTCCAAGCATTTGCTACAAATGTAGCTTGTTTAGAGATATAGTACAGAAAAAAAGAATATGTAAAGAGTAAGAAAATAATTAAGAAGAGGTTTTTTATTTTTTGAAGTTTTTTATAGGGCATATGTATTAGATTTTGTATTATTTAAAACCTTATGTCAATATTTTAACATTATTACTATCCTATTGATTTCTCATATCTTCCTATGTACTATATATTTAATAATATTTTAAAATTTAACAATGGAAGACAGAGTAGCAAGAGTGTATAGATTTAAGAAGGTATTAAAATATTCTATTCTTTCACTAATTATCACTATCATAGGACTTTTAGTATTTGAATACTTTAGGATTAAACCTAACAATGTATATTTTACGAATATAACCTCAAGCTCTGTTACTGTAAGCTGGGATACTAAAGTTAAGACAGATGCTACAGCTATATATGTAGAACCAGAGAACAAACTTCCATTTTTAATACTTCCAATATTTAAAGAAAAATTCTTTGATACAAGAGATATGACTAAGGCTGAGTTAGAAGCAGCTCAACAGTCATCTCAAAATCAAGAGGGATTAGAAGTAACTATGAATGAAATGGTTACTAATGTATCAGTAACAGATAGAGGAAGATATTATACACATCATGTAGAGATAAAGGGATTAGATCCAGAGAAAGAGTATTCATTTATGGTAGGAGACTCAATAGTGTTTAGAAAGGTAAAAGATGTAAACAATGAGACTATAGCTAAGACATATGCAATACCAGAGAATCTGCGAACACCCGTTCCTGCTTATGGTACAGTAAAAAATGCAAATGGTATAGACGATCTCCCAATAAACGAGCTTCCCCCTGTAAAAGATGGTATTGTTTATTTTGCTTACTACGACGAAGTTATCAAAAAATATAGTAACATGTTTTCTTCACCCCTTAACGAAGTGGGTTCTTGGTATATAGATCTTTCATATGCTATGGATAAAGATGGAAATATTTTCAAAGAAACTTATTTTGGTAGTGAAGATGGATTAATTGCAGATTTATATTTAGATTTAGGAAATTTAGGTCACTGGAAAGATCAGTTTAATGCTTCGGCAGTTTCACCAACTGAACACATTGTTATAAACTCTTCAAAATTGATTGAAAATTCTCCAAAAGAGGTGTCTTCATTTCTACATTCATTTACTAACAAATTAATAAATCACTCCTATGCTAAACCTGTTGAATGTGTTGATCCCAGTGATTGTGGACCTGGAGCTACTTGTAAAAACAATCTATGTGTATCCCCATCTTCTCCACCACCTCAACCTCCTGAGCCAGAGTGTAATGGTTATAAAGGATGTTCTGGTGGTTTAGATTGTCAAGATGGAGAATGCGTTGCTGATACAGGTCATGAAAATAACAATAATACCTCTGGGACAACCAATAATGAATCTTCGAATAATAATTCTGGTTCAACTTCAACAAGTACTCAGACTACGGATGATGATGATGATGATTTAGAAGCTTCAGAGGGTTACTCTGAAGTTTGTGCCGAATTAGGATATTGTGAGTGTGGAATGGTTGAAAGCCCTGGGAATAAAAATTTAAGGAAACCGTGTAAAGGGGATGCCTTAAAAAATTGTGAGAAGAAATTTACTGAAAGGAGATGTGAAGATTATCTTCCTGAACAAGAGAGTAAAACTTGTGATGGATACAAAGGAGATGTAGCTTTTGGAGGTGTAGAGCTTCACAATGGTGTATGCAGAGTTTGTGGTTATAAAGGAAGTGGTTCAACAAGATATGTCGGATGGACAAATGATAATGATAATCAATATAATCCAGACAACAATTGCGCTTTAAGGCCTGAAGCAAGAAATGAGAAAAAGGGAAAAAGTTCTTTTGGTGAAATTTGTAAAGATGGTGATGGATGTGTTTGTAATGGAGATAAAAACAATATAACCCCTTTTGGAGAACAATGTACAATTGATAATGCAACAGAAGTAGCACTAAGTAATAATTGCCAAGCAAAAGGATCAAATGGTAAATGGGATTTTCAAAAAAATATTTGTGTATGTCAAGATGATACATATGTTAAGACATCTGACAAATTTCTGTGTTATAAAATAACAGAAGAAATAGATAACTCTTATGTGCAAGATGGTATATATATTGGTTATCAAGCAGAGGATCAAAATGAACTTTTTAATCAAGAAAATGCAGGTGAAGATCTTAACAATAAATATTGTTGGGAATATCCCTTTGTTAATATACAAAAATGCGAAGAGGAAAAATGCTATAAATGTTCAAATGGTGAATGGAAAGAAATAAAAAATTTAAATAATAATTCCTGTTTTAAATTTGTAAAAACTAATGATATAAATAGTTGTGAATTTACTTTTTTCGCTCCTGATTGTTATAAAGATGGTAAGAGGTTTAGCTGTACCTGGGCAGGGATATATGAAGAGAACACAAATACTATGACCGCAGGCATCTCAATGAAAGAGTGGGAACCTTCTGATGGCTTATGTGAAGATCATTGCATTTGTATTTCTGGGGCTTTTAAGGGTGCTAAGATTCAATCAAATCAAATATGTCCCAAAGTATCGGAATGTACACCAACTAACGAAGGGAAAACTTGTTACTATTTTGGTGATATTTGTGAAAAAGGTGAATGTATACAACCAAGTAAGAATAATAGTTCTAATCCTGTTGAAAGAATGGATACACATTCAAATCTTTTAAGTAAATCAAAAGTAATTGCTCAAGAGCTTGGAAGTGAAAGTGGAAAATATATCATCAATCAAAGTACAGGATTAATTACTAATATAAATTCTGGATCATACTATTTTGAAAATGAAGGTCAAACATATTTCTTTGACGTATCTGATGGGGCCCTAGCAGCTAATAACGGAGGAGTATTAATATACATAGATACCAATGAAAATGGTCAATATGATGAAGGTACTGATACTAAAGTAAGTACATTAGGTAGTCAAATAGAAATAACTACTATACAAAAGAATTACAAATTTAAATTAGAAGAAGGCTTTAACTTTGTATCATTCCCATTTGTAGTAGCATATGAAGAATACAATACAGCAGCTAAATTACTTGCACAGTTAAATGATGTATACGGAGATGTAATATACTCTATTTCTAAATTTGATGGTTCATGGAAAGTAGTAGGTCAGAATGTAGAGGTATATGATAATAATGATTTTCAATTAGTACCTGGACAAGGATATGTAATCAAAGCTAAAGAAGATGTAGAGATCTCTATACCAGGTAAACCTGTTAAGTTTGAAAGTGCAGAAGATAGTGCACCTGTAAGCCTATTCCCAGGATGGAATCTAATAGGAATATATGGAACTAATGTTAAGTCATATACTGCTAAAAGTATGTTACAAGATATTAATGCATTTGAAACGGTAGACTTTACTGCAGATAATGTAAGTAAATGGGAATCAGATATACAAAGATATGAAGGATATCAATTAACTAATGAAAATGGAATAGATATAGAATATGGATTTGATTATCCAATAAATATACTCCAATCATACTTTGTAAGAGTAAATGCAGGAACAGGTAACTGGCAACCATTACTTAAGGATTAAAATATTTAGTTGTGTGGATATTAAAGAAGGGGAGTTAAATCTCCCCTTCTTACTTTGTTTTAATAATAATAGAAAAAAAGATTTCAATTGATATTTGATTCTAATCTATGTACTATATATTTAATAATATTTGAAAAATTTACAATGGAAGAAAGAGTAACAAGAGTGTATAGATTTAAGAAAGTATTGAAATATTCAATATTATCTTTACTACTAGCTATTGTAGGTATATTAATCTTTGAATACTTTAGAATTAAACCTAACAATGTATATTTTACTAATATTACATCAAGCTCTGTTACTGTAAGTTGGGATACTAAAGTTAAGACAGATGCTACAGCTATATATGTAGAACCAAAGAATAAACTACCATTTTTAATACTTCCAATATTTAAAGAAATATTCTTTGATACAAGAGATGTAAGTAAAGCAGAGTTGGAAGCAACACAGCAGTCATTACAAGAACTTAAAGATATATCGATTACTATGGAAGATGTAGTAACCAATATTTCACTGTCACAAAAAGGAAGATACTATACACATCATATAGAGATAAAGGGATTAGAACCAGAGAAAGAGTATTCATTTATGGTAGGAGATTCAATAGTGTTTAGAAAGGTAAAGGATGTTAACAATGAGACAGTAGCTAAGACATATGCAGTACCTGATTCAATATTAACTCCTTTTCCTGCATATGGAGCTGTTAGGGATACAATGAATCAATTTGATATTGCTTTGGCCGATATGTTTATAGTTAATGATGGTATTTTATATTTTAATTTTTATGATAAGGATACAGGAGAAAAAAGCAATCTATATTCATCTGCTCTTAGCGAATCTGGTACCTGGTATATTGATATTGGAAGTGCTATTGATAAAGAGGGTAATTATTTTTTAGATACGTATGATGGTGGTGAAGAAGGATATATTTATGCAGAACTGAATTTAAATGCTGGACCAATTGGTTCTTTTTCTCGAATAGATATTGCTTCTATAACATCTCCTACAAAAACTTTTATTATTAATATCCCCGAAATACAATCTTTAGTAATGAAACAAGATGGTTATTTTTCACTTTTTTCTAAATTAATTAAAGAAGTAAAAGCGGAAGAGAATGTAGAAGATTGTATAGAAAAGTGTGAGGATTGTTTTTGTACATTTGTTAGTTGGTGTGGAGTTGAAATGCGTTCAAGTTCAGGTGGAACAAAAGTGTATTATAATGAAAATGGACAATATAGAAATTGTTCTTTAGGGAGTGCAACTGAAAGAATGGATTTGTGTGATGGAGAAGAAGAACAAAAAAGAAAAGATCACTTATGCCCAGGTTATGAGGAATCTTCTGATGAACCTGAAGTTAGTTTTTGTACTAATCCCAAAGTTTTAGCTGGGTCGGATGCTCAATTGAAAAATGGAACATGTCAGCAGTGTGATTTTTGGGGTAACGATCCGAATCCTTCTTGGGAAACCGTTAATGAAGAAGAATGTGATAGTGGTTCAGACAATAGTAATGCATGCAATGGTGATGGTAAAAAGAAAACATTGAATCCAACATCATCAAACCTAAAGTGCTCAGATTGTGATGGTTGTTATTGTACTACTGCTATAGTTGGTAACAATACTAGTGGATTTATTGTTGATAATGCAACATGTTATAAAGCAGCTAATGTTAGCAATAGTGATGAAAATAACCCAAATATTAATCCTCCAGAACAGGAAGAAGAAAAAATGGTTACTTTCGAACAACAATCCGAATTAAATTGTGAAGCTTCTGTTGGTGGACATTGGGCTAAAGGTTGTTTTTGTCATGATCCTAATTCAAAAGTGAATCCAGAGGAAGATATTTGTGAATGTAAAAGGAATTTTTTACCTTCCGCTGATAACTCGAAATGTATTGAAAGAACATACAATACCTTAAAAGATGGAGATGGTTGTTTAATTAAAGAAACAAAAACATGGGGAACAATTTCTAATGACGTTTGTACTCCCCCCACTGAATCCAATCCTCTAAAACCGGATGACTTTATTTGCTGGGTTAATGCAGACACATATGGAGTTACCTTTTTTGATGAAAATGGAGAACCATTTGATTGTAATACTAAGAATAATACTTTAGACAATGATGCTCTTAGCAATGATACAGTATGTATAGAAGGGCAATCCTGTTCAAAAGACGAGAAGAATCATGCATGTATAAATTCTCTTTCAGGAAAATCATTGGTGTGCAGAAGACTATTTCCGTTAGGATTTTTTTGGCGAAGTGCCATTTCAATGGAGGATGTACAAATTTCTTCTGAGCCAATAAAAACTCTTAATGGACGTGAGATATGCGATCAAGAAAAATGTTTCTGTATATCAGAATTTCACGATTTTATTTCTAAGGATGATGTCTGTCCAGAAATCACAGAGAAGACGTGTTTGGATTCTTCATTATATGATGATCCTTACTACAAGCATTATTATAAAGGTAAAACTTGTGATACAAGCGGTCACACATGTCTGACTGGAGATTCAAATGAATGTACTGGTCCTATTCCAAGTGACTTAAAAGCTGGATCTTTTATAAAACATCCATCTAAAGCCTATGCACAAGAGGAAAATACTTTTGAAGGAGAGAAGTATATTATAGATCAAACTACTGGAATGATTTCGGGAATTAAGGAGGGTATTTATATCTTTGAATATGAAAATCAAGAATATGTATTTGTTGTAACAAATGAGGATGCTCAAAATGGGAATGTATTGATATTTGTTGATAATAATGACAATGGAACATATGAAGAAGGTATAGATATTAAAGCCTCTGAATTTGGTGCTGAAATAGAGATTCAAACTATTAAGAAGGCATACAATTATAATCTAAAACAAGGATATAACTTTGTATCTTTCCCATTCATAAGTGAAAATGGAACGGCAAGAACTGCATCTGGAATGTTAACAATGTTAAATACTTTTACTAATGGTTCAATCTATTCAATATCAAAATTTGATGGCTCATGGAAAATTGTTGGACAGAACAAAGAGAAGTACGATGGTGAAGACTTTCAATTAATACCTGGGCAAGGATATGTAATAAAAGCACTTAGAAATTCTGAAGTTTCTATCTCCGGTTTTCCTGTCAAATATGAGAGTGTAGAAGATACTGCCCCTGTTACTCTAATGCCAGGATGGAATCTAATAGGAATATATGGAACTAATGTTAAGTCATACACTGCTAAAAGTATGTTACAAGATATTAATGCATTTGAAGCCGTAGATTTTACTGCAGATAATGTAAGTAAATGGGAATCAGATGTACAAAGATATGAAGGATATCAATTAACAAATGAAAATGGAATAGATATAGAATATGGATTTGACTATCCATTGAATATACTCCAATCATACTTTGTAAGAATAAACCAAGGTACAGGTAACTGGCAACCTAAGTTAGCAGAGTAAATAAAAAAGGGGGAGTGATCCCCCTTTTATTTTCTTATACCTAAATAACTCTTATCCTATCTCTGCCATAAGCTTTAATGCCCATCCTGAAAGATATGGAATATCAAATCTCTCACCCTTAGAAGTCTTAAGAAGACCTAGGACGAATAGAACTAGGGAAAGTAAACCAAGTATTCCTACTAAAATTGCACCTAATATTGGAATAATCCAAAGAACATATATTACATTAAGAAATGCAAACTGAGTAGCATGATATCTTACAAACAGATCCTTCTTTTCTACAAACATAAGTATTAAACCAACAAATGGGATACATGCTACAACACCCATTGTTAAGTTATCAGGATTGAATTTTATCTCCTCTAACGTATATACTTTTTTAGCTGTTTTCTCTTCTGCCATTAGAAAATAGAATAAATTTAATACCTAAGTATATACATATTAGAAAATTTAGACAACGGTATACTATAAGTAGTTGAAGAGTATACCAACGGTGGTATACTAATTTAATAATTTAAGTATACCGACCATATGGATGAGAAATTAACAGATAGACAGGAGAAAGTTTTAAGTATGATTAGAAACTTCTTTTTAGATAATGGATATGCTCCCTCTCTTACAGAGTTACAAGGTATGCTTAATATTAGTACCAAAAGAGGCGTTGTAAGCCACTTAGAGGCCTTAGAAAAGAAGGGGTATATAATTAGGACCAGTGAAGCAAGAGGTATTCAAGTTGTTGATGAGAAAGAGGAGGAAGAGGTTTATGAATATCTAGTTGGTATACCTATACTCGGATATGCAAATGCTGGTACTCCAATGGTTTTAGCAAATGAACAGAATATGGGCGTATTACAGGTTGATAAATCATTAATTGGGAATAAGAGGGATCTTTTTGGTTTAATTATCAAAGGTGATTCTATGAATATGAGAGATATTGAGGGTAAAAACTTGGAGGAGGGTCACTACCTTGTTGTTCAAAAAAATTCAGATTATGAAGATGGTGATGTTGTAGTAGCAATTGTAGATGGTTGTGCAACTGTTAAAAATATTAAAAGAG
>CAZQRG010000014.1:0-9690 GCA_964595745.1 uncultured Candidatus Saccharibacteria bacterium
CAGCCGGACGTTGAAAAGCTCCACCCCGCCATTATTTACCCCTCCATTCCATTGCGAAGAAATGCAATAATCAAGTAAATCTATTCATTAACCGGCAACTGATTGTTTTTTCTTGCATCGATTTCAATTGAAATTCATCGAAATCGTTTCCAGCAGGAAACAAAGATCATCAGGTATGAGACTGTCTGACAGACTTTTTTGTTCCCCCAATATTTTTGTCCATTTTCCAAAATATCCTGTCCTACAACCTGAATCTGTTTGTTCTTTTCTAATACACTCTAACTCTTCACTAGTACAAAAACATGGATATGCTAAACCTTTAGAAACTAAATCTTTTGCAAATACTTTGTAAATATTTACTCTCTCACTTTGGATATATGGACCATACACCCCCTTACTCTCTTTCTCATTAATCATACCCTCATCAAAATCAATACCAAAATATCTAAGACCATTGATAATTTGAGTTATTCCATCCTTTACCTCTCTCACCTTATCAGTATCCTCTATTCTTAAAATAAAGATACCCTTACTCTCCTTTGTTAACATATATCCAACCAAACTTGTATATACATTCCCTATATGAATAAAACCTGTTGGACTAGGTGCAAATCTAAGTACCAACTGATTTTCGTTTAAATTTCTTTTTGGATATTTTTCTAATATGTCTTTTGGGGTCTCTTTAATATCACTAAAAAGTAATTCAGATAACAATTTATTTTCACCCTCTGTTCTCATAATTGGGAAAGTGGTATAAAATTAAGTTGATATAACATATATACACTGTTATCATTATACCATGACATTAACAGAAGCTGCATTCTGGACAAAAAGATTTGGAGTAATTGCAATAGGATTTATTGTAATATTAATAATAATCGTTCTTGTTACAATAATTAAACCAGTAGCCCCTCCTCCAAAATATGTTACACCAAATTTTGCATGTACAGATAAAAAGGATGAATTTTTAGAAAATGTTTTAACTATTCCATCTTTAGAAATTCTCTCTGATTCAGAGGTACTCTATGAAGTTCAAACCGATACAGGTAAGTTAGATGATCAGTTACCAAGCGTAGTGAATGTATATAGATATACAGATTTAGGACAGGTAATCGATTCACAAGCTCAAGCTAAAATACTTGCTAAAAAATTAGGGTTTGATCCTGACAGAATTATTCGAAGAGGAACTACTGAGTATATTTGGTATGATAGTTTAAGCTCGAAAGGCTTAGTTGTTAATTCAAGGGATCTTAATTTTACACTAACTACTGATGTAAATAGAATTAGACAAATTAGAAAAGAAAAGGATTTACCAAGTGAGGCTGAAGCCATATCAATAGCTACAAATACACTTAGGACTCTCGGACTATTGGAAGAAGCATTTACTGAGTCTCCTACTAATACATTTCAGATTGATATAAATCCAGATGGTTCATATTCTGAAGCTGATTCTTTACTAAATGCAGAATTGATAAGGGTTGATTTTATGAGAAAGATCCCGATGCTCTCTATTAGATCTGATCTCGTAGGAGCAGAGAGAATTGTAGCTTCCTTAACAAAAAGAGGTCTCTCATATGAACAAGGCTCCACTATTGTTGATGACAAAAGAGTTGATACATACAATTTTAGTACCTTCTTAACATATCAAAACCCCCTTAAATCAAATGTGTCTGTATATATTGGACCTGAGGATGATGGGCTAAAACTATTTAAAAATATCTATCAGATTGATTACAAAGTATGGAGTATAGAACCTGAAAGTTGTGGAACATACCCTCTTATTGCACCCTCTGTTGCAAAAGAAAAGATTGAAAATGGTCAAGGTAGTGTTGTATTCCTAAACTATGATAAAGATGAAGTAAAAACATATATACCTCAAAATGTTAAAAGGTTCTTAATTACAAGTGTAAATATTACGTATTACGAAGGTCTTTTAGAACAGAAATATCTCCAACCTGTCTATATATTTGGAGGTGAAGCAGAATTAAGCAACGGAGATAGGGTTCCATTCCATATATATTACCCCGCTATTAATTATGCGATAGTGGGAGATAAGGTGGAGATAGAGGAGGCCCCTATTGAAAAAGAGGGTGGTCTACTATCATTTTAATATTAATCTAGAGTATTTCTCTAATAGGGTTGTATCTCCAAACCTATCTTTAGAGTTTAATACAACAGTAACTAGTTCATTTCCATTCGGATATATGAAATACCCAGTAAAACATTGACCTGCCAAATCTGTAATACCTGTTTTTAATCCTTTTATATATTTATTCTCCTCAAACAATTTGTTAGTACTTAGTATCTCTTTACTAATTAGGCCATCTTGGGTACTCCAATTAATTACCTCTTTTTCAAGTCCAACAATGCTTAATATTTCTGAATATTTTCTTACAACTGAAGCTAGTATTGCAATATCTTTAGCTGTTGAATAGTTTAGTGCATCATCAATACCCACAGGATTACTAAAATGTGAATATTTCATCTTAAGAACAGTTGCCTTCCTATTCATTTCATTAATAAAGCCCTCGTATCCACCATTTGAATATGCATTAGCGAAAATATATCCCGTATCATTGTATGAGCTAATTAACATTGCTTTTAACAAATTCTCTACAGATATTTTATCTCCCTCTTTTAATCCAGATTGCCAATCTAAATCCATTGGAATATTTTCCAACTTTACATCTATTACTTCATCTAATTGGAAATTCTCAATCACAATAATAGCGGTCATTAATTTTGTTAAGCTAGCTATACTTCTCTTCTCATTAATACTTTTCTCATAAAGAATATCTCCGTTACTAGGATTAAACACAATAGCACTTTCAGCTGATACAAAGGGAACCGATATACTCTTATCTTGCTCATACGAAATCTTCTCTTCTTGAATATATTCATACATTACCCTCTGAGGATACTTTTGTGAAAGAGTAAACTCTTCTTTAGCAGTAAAAAGAGGTGGTATAAAATATACTATCACTGCTATCAATCCTAATATTAAAACAAAAAGTAAACCTTTGAGTAATCTCTTTTCCTTTTTCTTTCTTTTTTCTAACTCTTTAGCTTCCTTAGCAGCTCTTACTGCCTGTTTAAAAAGTTTCCTATCATACCTATCTTGTGATAAAGGTTTTTCTTTTTTCTCTTCCATTGATAGTATCGATATTATCAACTACCAGAGCATAGGGCAAACAGATTGTTGTTCTTTTTAAAAAATGTAATATATAATAGCGGGATAATAATATAGATATATTAAATATGGAAAGAACATACATAGCAGATTTAAAAAATAGTATTGATAGTACTGTAAGAATTAGAGGAAGAGTAGATACACTTAGAGATCAAGGAAAGATTGTCTTCCTAATGGTTAGGGATATCACGGGTAAAGTACAAACAGTATCATGGTCAGGTGGAGATATTGAGGTGTTTAATACTGTAAAAGGATTAATACCTGAATCAGTAGTAGATATTACTGGACTTGTTAAAGAGGCTAAACAGGTAAGTAGTGGATATGAAGTTGAGATACAAAAGATAGTAATAGACTCAGTATCTAAATCTCCCCTTCCAATAGTAATTGAACAACCATATTCTCAAAATATTTCAAACTTAGATAAAAGATTAGATTATAGATGGGTAGATTTAAGATCTGAGAGAAACAACCTAATGATGAAGGTCGCTACAGAAATGGGAAAAAGATTAAGAGAATTCTGCATTGAGAATGGTTGTATTGAAATTCAAGGACCGAGAATAATTAGTGCAGCTAGTGAATCAGGAGCTAGTGTATTTGAAGTGAAATACTTTGATAGAAAGGCATATCTTGCTCAATCCCCTCAATTTCATAAACAGATGGGTATAGCAGCAGATTTAGATAGAGTATTCAATATGGGTCCTGTGTTTAGAGCAGAGAAATCATTTACAACACGACATTTAACAGAATATACAAGTTTTGATGTAGAGATAGGGTATATTGATTCATATAGAGATGTGTGTAAATTTGAACAAGAGATGATTAAATATGTATTAAAGGGAATTAAAGAGAAGTATGGAGATGAAGTTAAAAAAGTCTTTGATGTTGAAGTAAAAGTACCTGATGGTGATTTCCCGTATATTACTGTTGCCCAGGCTAAAGAGAAACTATCAAAAGCAGGTATTCCAAGTAAGGATAGTGGAGACTACTCACCAGAGGAAGAAAGAGCCATATCTGAGATAATGGAAAAAGAAACAGGTTGTGAATTTGTATTTATACATGACTATCCACACGAAAGGAGAGCTTTCTATCATATGAAAGATTCTAATAACCCCAAGTTAGCACTAGGTTACGACCTTTTCTGGAAAGGTATAGAGATAACTACAGGAGCTCAAAGGGAGCATAGGTTAGAACACCTAAAAGAGAACGCAAAAGATAGAGGAATTGGTGAGGAATCACTTAAAGAGTACTTTGAATACTTTGAATATGGCTGTCCTCCACATGGTGGATTTGCATTGGGTACAGAGAGATTCTTAATGAAGTTACTTAATTATGGAAGTATATTAGAGACGACATATCTTCCTAATACTCCTAATAGGTTGGGGAAATTAATAAATGTGAAGAAGACTAAGTAGAGAATCTCCACTCTTTTACTAAAAACTGTATCTCTTCATTACCATTCCAAGAGTTAATACCAACTCCTCCTACTACATCTATTTTATCATCTTCCTTAATTATTTCTGTATCATCTCCACAATTAAAAAGTACTAGTGTAATTAAATCTACTCCATCTCCTTTACAGATTAATTTCATATGATTACCTAACTTACCCATAATCTTTTTCTTAAACACGACTAACTTAGTCATAGATATTAACGGTTTATTAAATCCATACCCAAAAGGTTTTAATATCTCTAACTCCTCTACTAACCTACTATTAATATTTTCACTACCAACTAATAGGTCAATATGTAAATTTTTTGTTAACATATCATCTGTAATTAATGTATCTGCTATTTTATGTATACACTTACTAAACTCTTTCTCCTTACCAACCTTAATTGTAAAACCTGCAGCTAATTCATGACCTCCATACCTATCTAAAAACTTCTCACACTTAGATAAAGCTTTAGTAATATTAAAACCAGAAATACTTCTTGCAGAACCACGAATACCATCCTCATTTCTAGTACCAACAAGTACAGGCCTATGATATTTCTCATTAAGTTTACCCGCTATTAATCCTACTATTCCCTCATGCCAATCATCACCTACAACAAAGAGTAATTTCTCTTTACTCTCTCCAACTAAAGCTTCTGCCTGATCTAAACCGTTTTGAGTCATATACTGTCTTTGGAAATTAGTTTCATTAAGAATATTTGCAATACTTTTGCATACATCTACCTTCTCACTAACTAAAAGTTTAACAGCATCTAAAGGTGACCCTATTCTTCCCGCTGCATTAATTCTAGGACCAAGTATATATCCCAAGTGATAGCTATCTAATTCATTAATATCAATACCAGACACATTTATCAATTCATTTAATCCAATCCTTTTACTTTCTTTAATCTGTTTAATTCCATACTTAACAACTACCCTATTTACATCTAAAAGAGTCATTAAATCTGTAACAGTAGCCAAAGCTACTAAATCTAGTCCCCTGCTTTCCTGGGTAATCTCTGTATCCATACCTAACTCATCTCTAATACCTTGGATTAGTAAAAAAGTAACAAAAGTACCACATACCTGCGTATTTGGATACTCATGCTTTGGATACATAGGATGAACTAATATAAAATCTAAATTCTCATTTAAATCCTCAGGAGGTTGGTGATGATCTGTTATTACAAACTCTAAACCCTTCTCTTCTTGTATCTTTTTAATCAACTCCCCATCTCTTACACCACAATCAACAGAGATTAATAACTCTCCTTTTAATTCTAAAACATCATTAATTGAAGACTCGGTTAATCCATATCCCTGATCTACTCTACTAGGTATATATGGAACTACATCTATATCAATATCCAAATTCTTAGATACCTCTTTATACAGAAACTCCCACAGTATACTTACACTACATATTCCATCTGCATCAAAATCTCCATGTATAACTATCTTCTTTTTCTTTTTAATAGCTTTAACAATCTCTTTTGCGGCTCTCTTTGTATCAAAAAGATTTTCATACGAAGGGATATCCTTCAAATCACTACTTAGAAACCTCTTACTATCTAAACCCCTTAATTTAAGAATATACTCAGAGATATTCTCATTTACTTTTTCTTTTGGTAATATCCAATTACTACTACTTTGAAGTGTCATCACTATTTAGTCTTTCAATTAAATCCCAATTAAAACCCTTTCTTTGTAAAAACCCAACCATCTTACTATCCCTAATATCAAATTTCTTACCTCTATACTTTTTCTCAAATGTATTTTTAAGTAATTCAAACTCATCAACAATCTCCTGCGAACATACCATTTCCGAAATATCTTTACTAACCCCTTTAGACATTAATTCGCCCATAAGAACAGTTTTACCTCTCGGTTTATTCCTCATTCTACTTTGAATAAAAGATCTGGCATAGCTTTCATCATCAATATATTTATACTCTTTTAACTTCTTAACAATCTCATCAAAAAAGATATCCCACTCTATATCAATATCTTCATTAAACCATTTATCCTTTTTCTTAAATTTCAACTCTTTTAAATATCTGTATACCTGAAACTCTGTTTTAGGACTATGAGAAAGATAGTCGGTAACCCTTGTTAAAAATCTACTCTTTAAATCCCTTTGAAGTAATCTATTTAATATCTCATCATCAATCTCTAATCCCTCATACAAGGCTTCACTAGCTAATGAATCTAGAGATATACCACAGAAAAATTTCTCATCTATATATAGATTTACTCTACTAGGATCTTTCTTTTGATACTCTATCTTAGTTACTCTCATCTACTTCATTTTAGCACGTACACCCTTTTCAATCTCATCCCTAAGTTTTTTATCCTCCTTAAGTACCAAAACTGTACCATCCCTTCCCTGTGCTAACTGTTTATCACCATAACTAAACCAAGCTCCTGACTTTTCAACAATACCCATTTGTATTGCAGCATCTAATATACTACTCTCTTTGTCTATTCCATAAGGATATATCATATCAAAAGATGCCTCTTTAAAAGGAGGTGCCATTTTATTCTTAACTACCTTCACTACTCTAGTATGACCAACTAAATTACCATCTCTCATAATTTTATCTCTCTGTCTAATATCCATACGAATAGAGGCGTAGAACTTTAGTGCGTTACCACCTGTTGTTGTTTCAGGATTACCAAACATAACACCAATTTTCATTCTTAGTTGATTTAAAAAGATAATGGTAGTACCAGTTTTACCAGTAATAGCTGTAAGCTTTCGCAATGCTTGGGACATCAACCTTGCCTGTAAACCCATATGACTATCCCCCATCTCCCCCTCAATTTCAGCACGAGGAGTCAGAGCTGCAACAGAGTCAACAACAATAACTCCAAAAGCAGCAGACCTAACCAATGTTTCAAGTATCTCTAATGCTTGCTCACCAAAATCTGGTTGAGATATATACAGATCATCAATATTAAGACCTATATTTTTAGCATATCCAGAATCAAAAGCGTGCTCTGCATCAATAAAGGCAACAGCATCTCCCTTCTTTTGAGCCTCTGCAAGAATATGTATAGCTAAAGTAGTTTTACCAGATGACTCTGGCCCATATATTTCAATAATCCTTCCCTTAGGAACACCACCAATACCTAATGCCATATCCAGCGAAAGAGCTCCTGTTGGTATAACCTCTACATCTACTCTCTCTTTACTACCTAATTTCATGATAGAACCTTTTCCAAACTGTTTCTCAATTTGAGCGACAGCAATATCAATTGCCTTACTTTTACCATTTGAAACTGTGGGTTTAACCTCTTTAGTAGTTGATACCATAGTAATTACTATACATTAACTTATATACCTCTAAGCATATCAAAGGTAATAGGGATAGTCAAAAAAAGGAATATATATTAATGAAAACTAAATAACTAAAAAGGTCGCTATGTTATTAACAAAAACATTTCTTAAATTATTATCCTCTCTAATATATCTAGCTATTTCTAATTGAACAGAGGGAACTCTGAGCTTAGAAGCAACATATTCACCAAGTGTCTCCTGTTGGTCATCTGGAAATCTAAATATACATATATTCATACCTTTTAATTTCCCCTTATCTAAACTATTAGATATATCATTTGCTAAAAGAATCGATTTCGAAAATTTAGATGGATAGTAGATACCCAAATCATATTCATATTCATCTTTAAGACCATGAATATCAACAAACTTTTTAATGCCCTCCTTCTCAACAATATCTGCAATAGCCTGTTTATACGGATTATCTTTAAGCTTATGCCAGTTAGGATCGAAAGATGTCTCTTCATTTTGAATAATTCCCCATGCACCTGTACGAGTACATATCTCTTCTACAACCTTCTCTGTTAATGCCTCTCCCCATTTATATGACATAGTTAATGATGGTCTTTTATGAGAATAAACATGAGGAGCAGATAGCAATACTGGTATACTTCCTTTTATTATTTTTACACATGACTTATCTTCCATATATTAAGAGTATCACATTTATATACCCTTTTCATATATTTTATATTCTATAACCTTATATAGATATTGATACCCATAGGTAATAGTGATACATTAGAAATATATATAATTTTTTTAAATTACAGAATGTCTAAAATTAAACTATTAGCAGTCTCAATTCTCATATCTTTCTTTTTGGTTCCCACAGCGAATATATTCGCCCAAGAAACAGAGATACCTGAAGAACAACCTATTCTTTATCAAGAAGAAGAAACACAGGATGAATATGATTTTGATGTAAGTGAACTAGCTGATGATTCAACAATAACAATGCCAAAGGAGATTTCAAAACCATCTCTTGCCATTTTTATTGCAAGCATGGGAATCTTTATTATCTTCCCCCTACTTGTTGGTCTTGCTACATACATATTTACATCATTAGCATTAGCTAAAATTGGTAAAGAGTTAGGATACAAGAATACATGGTTTGCATGGATTCCACTTTTAAGCAGTATAATGCAGATGCAATTAGGAGAGAAAAGTGCATGGTGGTTATTAGTACCCTTTGTAGGACAAATAATGGCAATCATTGCAATAATGAGAATAACTGAAAGAAGAGGATACGATAAACTATTAGGACTAATAATATTAACGGGTATAGGAGGATATGTACTTTACTATCTACTTGCATGGAATCCAAAGGCATCAAACACTACCACTGATACAACAGTATCTCAACCATCAATTGAAGAACAGATACAACAAGCTGGAGCAGCCACACTACAAGAAGAGCAACCTATTCTTACTGAAACTATTCAACCTAGCACAGCAGAGCAACCAGTTCCAGTTCAACCAGCACCACCGATACCACCAGTTACACAGTAATTAACAAGAAAATTCTAAGAGGGAGTTAAACTCCCTCTTTTTATTTAAAGTAATGTACCCTGACTATCATCCTTATCAACAATAGGTAAGGATACTACATCTGAAAGTACCTTCTCTTCTTTCCCATCACCCTCTAATCTAACAAGATCCATCTTTCTTTTCATCTGATTAACACGAGTAGTACTAACATCACTATACTGTTTTTGTA
>CAZQRG010000015.1:0-9413 GCA_964595745.1 uncultured Candidatus Saccharibacteria bacterium
ATATTACAGATAAGGAGCTGTTTTACAAAGAGTTAGAGAGGGTAGGGTACAAATTATCCAAAGCAAGACTCAATGAGCCTTTAGCAGAGAATGCTGTAAAGTATGTTACCCATGTATTTAAAAAGAACTTTTCTGATTTACACTCTTTGAATGACATGAAACAGCATTTAGAAGAGTATTGTGATGAGTATCTATACAAGATATCAGATAGTAAGAGATCAATTATTGAATTAGGGGTCCCATATGTTAGACATTTTGAAAATATTTTAACTCATTGTCACTCATCTACGGCCATTTCAATTATCAAAGAGATTGCACAAGGAAAGAAAACATTCGATGCTATTTGTACTGAAACTAGACCTCGTTTTCAAGGGCATATAACTGCAAAAAGTCTTTTAGAGGCAGGTATTTCAACTACATTGATAGCTGATAGTGCAGCTGAGTCATTTGTAGTTGGAAGGGGTTCAATTCCTATTGATGGAGTGTTTATGGGTTGTGATGAGATTACCTTGGATGGATACTGTATTAATAAAATTGGGAGTTGGGGAATTGCAGTAGCTGCTAACTATACAAGTAAGCCTGTATATATCGTTTCACCACTTTTAAAGGTTAATCCAACAATTACTCATAGGGAGATATCTATAGAAATTCGTGAGGATAGCGAATTATGGAGTGAGGCACCTAAGGGGTTAAAGATGTTTAATCCTGCTTTTGAGATAATTGACAGTAAATTGATTACTGGTTTTATGACCGAATTTGGTATTATTAAACCAGAGGAGATAGCTGATATAGTGAAGGCAAAATATACTTGGCTTTTTGAATAATATATTAAATATACAAAAATATGGCATTGTATCTTAAGGGTAAAAAATTTGATCTGGGAGCGGGTAAGGACCTATTCATTTTGATGCATCAGAATGATGCAGAAGAGCTTGGTATCAAAGAGGGAGGTATTGTATTACTTGGTTACAAGGATATAGAACTTTACGTAAAAGTTATAATAACGGATACTAAAATTGCTGAGGGTGAAGTGGGACTTTATGAGGAGTTATATGAAGAATATCACATACCAGAGGGTAGGAAACTCCTCATAGATATTCCTTCTACCAGTGAAGCTCTAGATGCTATTAGGAAGAAACTATCGGGTCAGAGACTAAATGAGGCTGAACTGCTTTCAATTATGAAAGAAATTGGGTCTAGGAAGCTCAAAGAGACGGAGGTTGCATTTTTTGTATCTACATTTTTTAATCCAGGATTCTCAGAGGATGAGGTATATGCTATGGCAAAGGGTATGGCCGAATCTGGAGAGATATTGGATTTTAAATATATTAAAAACAATAAAGATTTAGTTGTAGATAAGCATTCAATAGGGGGAACAGCTGGAAAGGGTGTAACTCCTATTTTAGTTCCTATACTTGCGGCTAGTGGTTTAGTAGTGCCAAATACATCTACAAGAGCCATTACCTCTCCAGCAGGTACCACAGATATTTTAGAGTCAGTTATGCCTGTGGCTTTGGATAAGGAGAAGGTGTATAAGATTGTAGAAAAAACAGGTGCCTGTATGGTATGGGGAGGTTCATTGTATTTAGCTCCAGCTGATGATGAAATCATTAATGTTGAAAGGTCTCTAAGGATACAGGAATTCCAGAAGGTTCTAGTAAGTATTGTTGCAAAAAAAATAGCTATGGGGGCTAGTTTTGTACTAATAGATTTACCATACGGTAAGGGTACCAAAATTGAGAAGCCTGATGATTTAGAATTTTTAGCTAGAGAGTTTGAGAAACTATTCCATAAGTTTGATATTAAGTGTGTAACACATAAGAGGGTAATAAAAGGACCAGACGGTAATGGAGTGGGTCCAATACTAGAGATGAGAGAGTGTTTGAGGGTATTAGAGAGAGATGAGAAACGTTCTGAGGATTTAGAGGATACAGTAGTAGAGATGGCGGGTAAGATACTTGAGGGAGTAGGTAAGGCTAAGAAGGGTATGGGTAAGAAAGTTGCTCAAGAATTGTTAGATTCCGGTAAGGCGTTGAAGAAATTTTGGGATATTGCGAAGGCTCAGGGTGCTGAGAAGGTTATTAAATCAGACCAATTGAAGGCTGGAAAATTAAAACATGAAGTCAAATCAGTAAAGAGTGGGGTGGTAAAAAATATATGTACCAGAGAGGTTGTTGAGATTGCTAGATCATTGGGTACTCCTAGAATTCGGGAGGCAGGAATATATATTGAAAAGATGCCGGGAGATAAGGTAGAGAAGGGGGATGTTTTAATGACACTATATGCTACTGCAGAAGATAGGATGGAGGAGGGTATTAAGGCTGTTGATTTGCCAAAGCTCTACGAGCTTTAACTCTTTTAATTAAAAGTACGATTAAAGATAGAAGAAGAATTAAAAGAAATAGGACTATCGATATCGGTAATATTATTATCAATGCTTTTCCAAGTGGTGTAGTTTTTATCATTAGATTTATAGTATCCTTTGTATCATTACTATTGTTTTGAGGTTTAATTTCTGAATACGAAGATAAATCATTTGGAATACTTTCTTCATCTACTGCATATACTTTTACTTTATACTCAGAAGGGTCGAACTCAAAATTATCTACAGAGTAAGCTTTTATATCTATAAAATCATCATTATGAATAGTGTTCCAGAGAACATATTGGATACTTTGCCCAATCACCATATTTGGGCTTTCATAGGAAGGATCTACACTTAACCATCCATACTCTGGAATCCATATTTGAACCCATTGATGACTAATTCTATCCTCTGTTTTGGTATCAAGTGATGTGTATCCAAATGCTGCTCTTGCAGGTATCCCCTGTGCTCTAAGGATAGCTACTAATGAATCAGAGTACTCCATACAAACAGATGTTCCTCCTTGTAATGCTGCTTTTGCACCTATTCTCTGAAGATTAGGGTCTGCTGCTTTAGATTGATCATACTCAAGTTTCTCTACTATGTACATGTAATCTGCCGTTATAACATCCATTAAATATGTCTTATCTTGGATGAGTTTCTTAGCTTCGGATTGTATAAAGGAGTCTTGGATTTCCCAATATTTTGTTGGAAGAGTATATTTTGAAAGTTTACTATCACTTTGGATACTTTCTAGATAGGTCTTAAAAACAGGATTAGGGATCTGAAACTTTTCGCTATATGGTTTTTGTTCCTGCCATATATATCCAGATACATTTATTTCACTTTCTTTATTAGCAGGAACCTCAAAGGTTGCAATAACATTACCCTCTGTATCAGTTGTTAACTTTGTTGGTGTAGGTACGATCTTTTCTATTTTTACTTTCTGGTTATTTTCAGAAAACTCTCTAGGTAGTGCAAGCTCATATATATTTGTTGAAAGAGCTGGAATAGAGGATGAATATTTTTCTGGAATAAGGGTGTCAGTTTTTAATGTTTTTAGATTTAATTCAAATTTATATGCTCTTTCTGTTCCGAATTCTAAATATATTGGTTTGCCTATTCGTTGATCTGAATTAAATGAGTATATTGTTTTTGAAGATTCAGTTTCTGAAGTGTAAGTAGTTGGATATATTTTTGTAAGTGGTGGGATATTACTATCTACAACCACAGATAGAGTGTAGTTAAATTGTGTACTTGTTTTGGATTGCTCGTCAACCTGTTCAAATTTTGTATCTTTGTGTAAGGCTGGATATTCAATTAATACCCAGTTATATATATTTTTTACATAGTCATGAGTTGAGTATTTAACAGTTATTTTATATGGAGAAGTATAAAGGGTCTCTTTGTAATTAGGAATTTTTACATACATTCCCTGTCCAGATTCTAACTCTTCAATTGTGTAAGGTATATCTTTACCAGTCTCATTTTTAACAGTTATAGATTCTTTTTTAAATTCTCTCTCTGTTTTTATTCCTTCTTCGTTCTCAGATATTAAATCGGGAATATGAAAAGATTGTTCACCCTTAGTTGAAAAGAAATATTCTTTGTTTTTAATCTCTCTTTCAAAAACGATATCAACATTAACGTAATCAGATCCTGTTGTATAGGTAACAGTTGTATCAGAGGTTAAAATAAAATCATATGAAGCAGAAAAGACATTTGAATACGAGAATAGAATCGTAAATGCGAAAACAAAGAGAATAGATATTGTACTGAGCAGTTTCATATATAGAATATATTACTTTAGAATTGTACTGTTTGAAAGTGGTATAATCAAAACCTTAATATATTAGGTAAATATTTAATAAATGGAGAATGTTACTAGGTCTCACTCGCTATCATTGGGTATTGTTGGTTTGCCTAATTCTGGTAAGTCTACATTGTTTAATGCTTTAACAAAAAAATCTGTTCCTGCTCAAAACTATCCTTTCTGTACTATAGATAAGAATGTAGGGGTGGTACAGATTCCAGATAGTAGATTGGATTTACTTTCTAACTTTTTTAAAGCACAAAAGGTTGTACCCTCTGCTATGACATTTGTAGATATAGCGGGGCTAGTAAAGGGAGCATCTAAAGGGGAGGGTTTAGGTAACCAATTCCTTTCTCATATTAAAGAGGTAGATGTAATTGTATATGTTTTGAGAGCTTTTCAGAGTGAAGAGATTGTACATGTATATAACAGGGTGGATCCTGTTGATGATTTCGAGATTGTACAATCGGAATTAATACTTAAAGATTTAGAATCTGTAGAAAAAAGATATGACAATGTGAAGAGGAATTCTAGGTCAGGTGTAACCGAGAGTATTGGATTAGAGTTAAAGACATTAGAGAGAGTAATAAAATGGTTAAATGAGGGTAAGCCTGTTATAGATATGGTATTAACTGATGAGGAAAAAAATATTGTTACAGAGTTATGGTTATTAACAAATAAACAGAGATTATTTGTTTTAAATTGTAAAGAGGGTTTAGAGGAGGAAAAGATTGGTGCTTGGAAAGAGAGGCTGGGGGAGATATCAAAAGATACATCATATACATACATATTAGAGGTTGATGTTAAACTCCTTTCTGATTTAGCTAGTATGAGGGAGGGGGAATTTAATGAGTATATCGAATTACTTGGTAAAAAGCCTATTACAGTGGAAGACATTATCTTAGGTGCTTACAAGAGATTAAACCTAATTACTTTCTATACTGGTTCTGAAAAAGAGTGTAATGCCTGGAGTATTGAAAGTGGGGCAAATATTAAAAGTGCTGCAGGTGTAATACATACTGATTTGGGTAAGAACTTTATTACCGCAGATGTAGTTAATGTAGAAGAGATGGTTAAAGTAGGAGGATGGAATATTGCAAAGGAGAGAGGGATGATAAAAAACCATGGAAGAGAGTATATTGTAAGAGATGGCGACTATATTATCATTTTAGCTAATAGCTAATACAATTGTAATATATCTTTTTTTCTGCTAAAATCCTTCTGCCTAGTTAAAATAGTTTAGATATATATAAATGGCTGTTGATAAGAAGAAAGAAATGAATACATATGAGTTAATGATTGCTCTAAAGCCTCTTTTGCCTGATGATTTAAGAAAGAGTGTACATAAAGAGTTTATGGCAATGATGGAGAAAGATGGTGGAGAGGTATTAGATATAGATGTATGGGGTAAAAGATATCTTTCATATAAGATACAGGGTCATAATGAGGCCTACTATATTGTCTATAACTTTCAAAATCTCCCAGGTAATATTAATGAGATGAAAAGGTTATTACAATTAAGACAGGAGATCATTAGATTTATGATAATAGAGGTTGATAATATTGAGAAAATAGGGAAGGGTATTAAGAAGAAAGAGATTGAGGTTTAGTTCAGTATTTGTTAATAGTTAGTTGTTAATATTAAGGTAAGTTAAATTTATATTTTTATACAAAATGTCAGCAAGATCTTTAAATAAGGTTCAGTTGATAGGTAATCTAACAAGAGAACCTGAGATGAGATATACAACAGGTGGGACACCAGTTGTAACGTTTGGTATGGCGACAAATAAGTCTTGGAAGGACCAAGAGGGTAATGTAAAGGAGAACGCAGAGTTTCATAATATCGTTGCTTGGAGCAAAATGGCTGAGATATGCCAACAGTTACTTGCCAAGGGAATGAAGGTTTACATTGAGGGATCCCTAACTACTAGATCATGGGAGGCAGAGGATGGTTCTACCAGATATAAAACGGAGGTAAGAGTTGATGATATGATTCTTTTAGATAGTAAAGGAAAGCATGGTGCTGGTTTAGAGGGTGAAGCTTCTTCTTCGGAAGCCAAAGAAGAGAGAGAAGAGGTAGTTGAGGAAGAGACTCCAATAGAAGAGGGTAATGCAAAAGACGAAGATCCTTTGGAGGATTCTGATTTGCCATTTTAATTTGTTTAGTATTGAGTAATGGAGGAAATTAAGGTTAAAGAAGAAAAAGAGATAGTGACTCCAACATTGACAGATGTTTTTGATGAAAAGACAGTCACTGAGGAAGAGACAGATGATTTTTATGGTGGAAAGAAAAAACAGAGGAGAAGAAGAAAGATAGTACAAAATCTTTCCTGTCCTTTGTGTGATTCAGGTGTTAAAGAGGTATCATATAAAGATGTTTATCAATTAAAAAAGTTTACATCTGTAAGAGGTAAAATTATTTCTGTTGAGAAATCTGGAGCATGTCATAGGCATCAGAAGCAGTTAACAAAAGCAATTAAGAGGGCTAGGTTCATGGCATTGTTACCATATATATCTAGAGAGTAATAAATAAATGTATTTTTGATATTTTAGGGGGTATATTGCCCCCTTTTGTTTTAAAAATACTGTTTTACTGCTAAACTAATAGAGTATGGATATACTGCCTATGTTAAAACAAAATGCATTCCTAACATTATTAATTAAAGATAACTTCATATTTGCTAATTTAGCATATTCAGATTTTACTGCACAGAGAACATATCTTCTTTCAGATACAACTGATCTCTCGCCGTTGAAATTTAGATTAGATGATATAACTTTTACTAAAAATTTCTGGTTTGAGTATTTCAATTCTCTAGAGAAACTTTTTGATTGGGATATAGTTGATAGAACGTATGAGGGGGTATTTAAGATTCAAAAGTTTGTTAAAGAGGAGGTAGGAGTTTCTGGTATCAAGGTAATTGTTGATGATAATCAGCCTTTTTTTAAAAATATATTTACCTCAATTAAAGATTTTTCGAAGGATATTGCATTAAAGATTTTGGATGATAGACATATTGAGATGTTGAGTAGGGGAATAATTGAAAGATTTGGGTATGAGGATGTTGTATGGGTAGATTTAGATATATCTCATTTTTCTGTATATAGAACTAAAAAGATTTCTTCGTCAGGGGGAATATTCAATAGTAGGGAGATAGAGAATGAGATTAAGTTTAATTCTTCTAAGATAGATTGGAATAATGAGATTGGGTTAATAGATTTTGTAAAAAGTTCTAAATTAAGAGCTTTTCTTTCTGTAGAATCTCCATCTGAAGAGATATCCGATAGATGGGCGAATTTAATTGCACATAGCTGTGAATACTTATTCGACCCTGTATTGCATGACATATTGAGAGCTTTTACAACGTTTCAGCTTCTATCAATAAAGCAATCTAATAGAGAGAAGTTGGATAATATTGTTGGGAGTAATTGTGCAATATTTGTATCGGGTAATATTTCAAAGTTATTAAATAAAAGGGAGCTTCTACTTTCCATTATTGATGGTCTCGAACTGGAAGGTATCATTGATCTCTTTATTGATAAAGAAAATAGGGTACTTACCTTTGGAAGAAATATGATTGAAAAAGAGCAATCTGAAGATATTGTTGTATTAAAGGGGGATATTTTACCAAGTGCTAATAAAATATTAATACCTGATGTGCCATCAAAGAGTAAAAATAAAATAATATTTTCAGGAAAGAGTCTTTCTCAAGGAAATGATCCTAGAGATATATATGCTTTGGGTTCTGTACTTCAGATACTTAAGTTACCAGATATGGGTGATAAGGTCATAGTTGAGGGAGAATTAGTGAATGGAGCAGTTTTTTCTCATCTTACTTTTAATAAGATAGAGTTTTTATCAAATATGAATGGGTTGAAGTATGAATATCTAGTTGTGGATGGAAGATGTAGACCTATTGTGTATGGCCCGTCTATACAAGATAACAGGCATAAATTAAATCTGTGGGGTGATGGAGATAAGAAGTAGGATATT
This sequence comes from uncultured Candidatus Saccharibacteria bacterium, assembly GCA_964595745.1. Classification (GTDB taxonomy): domain Bacteria; phylum Patescibacteriota; class Dojkabacteria; order SC72; family SC72; genus UBA2259. The sequence goes on from CAZQRG010000015.1 coordinate 8,173, forward strand.
TGAAAAATATACAGACTATCAGTTTAAGATTCCTCTTAAGAATGGGGATAAGATACTCACAAAAGAGGGTAAAGTAGAGATAGGAGATACACTTTTTGAGAGATCAGATAGCTCTTTAAAGAAATCGTTGAATGTTCCTAAGGTTTTGGGTTGTAGGAATGATGATTGTGAACAGTATATAACCAGAGTAAATGGGGAGTACCTACAAGAGGGAGAGGTTATAGCAAAAAAGCTTTCCTCGGGGAAATTAAGTGTTACAGAGTTAGTATCTCCAATCAGTGGAGTGTTAGATTTAACAAGGATTAGACAGGGATATATTGATATTTTGGGAGAAGAAAATACAACTATTATTAAGAGTGATTTCACTGGATATATTAATACCGTTAACCCTATTGATGGATTAGTAGTTACTACAAATGCAGTTGCTATAGATGGTGTTGTTAGTAGTAACTCTGAAGATAAATTCTTTGGTAAATTAGAAATATTAGGTGATGGAAAAACTATATTAAAGGAAAATGCACTTGAGGAGGATTATAGAGGAAAGATAGTATGGGTGGGTCCATATCTGTATAACAGACTTGCTGTTGAACTTTTTGAGAAAGGGGCAATAGCAGTACTTACATATGCCATGTCATATACCGAGTTTAGAAGTATTGGCCTACCAATTATGATTCTAGGTGGTTTTGGTTCTGTTCACTGTGATAGTGCATTTTTAAATAAGTTTATTCCTTTTAGAGATAAATTTGTTATGTTAGATACTTTCGAGAATCAACTTTTTATTCTTTCTGATTGCGATATTAAGAATAGGGGGTGGTTTGTTGATAGGTATGTTAATCAAAGTGTAATATCAAGATCTCAATCAACATATGGATGTATTGGAAAAATATTAGAATATGATCAGGATAGTGATAATGTTCTTGTTGATTTTGATAAAAAGGGTACCTCTTTAATGAATATCGGATTGCTCGATTTTATTGATTTGTAATTAGAGTAAAGTAGGGAATATAATGGAGTTCTAGTTTTACTTTTAAATTTCTTAATATGCAAAAAGAGAATAATGGAGGAAAAATATTTGGGATATTAATGCTTACCGTTGTAGCATTCTGTTTTGGTGTTATATTCGGTAGGAATATAGCTCCAAGTGCACAAGGGTTACTTTCCTTTAATAAATCTAGTAGTGTTGATTTTAGTTTGTTTTGGGATGTGTGGGGGATATTAGATGATAGATATGTAGAAAAGGA
>CAZQRG010000016.1:0-6667 GCA_964595745.1 uncultured Candidatus Saccharibacteria bacterium
AGAAACTATTCAACTAATTACAAACTATTTACAAGCCCTGAGGAAGCATTCTTACCCGCTGTTCCTGAGATATCTTGCTTTGAGACAACTACTTCTGGATCATCAAGCTGTACAACAGGACCCTCTGAGTTAAGTACAGGTGGAATGGTGGCAATATGTGGCCCCAGTGGATGTTACAGCAAAGCTAGATTTGAGATAGATGCTAATGATAACCCAACTGACACCCTTTATGCAGTAATGATATCAACAGATAATTTTGCATCTGATATTAAATATGTAGATGGTAACAATTTCTGGCCTGAAACAATTACCACTTTTAACTTAAGTGATTTCTTAACTAAATCCGATTGGGAAACACCTGATTTTAATATAGAAGGATTACAAACTAATACCACCTACTACATTAGAGCATTTGCACTACATGGAGACTTCACACAAACTGAACCTGGTCCAATTGTTAATGCTACAACATCTGCAGGATCTGTATTCTTTGATATAGATATAGCTAATCAAAATGGAATAACCGATGAAACAGCACCACCACACAATATATACTTCACAGGAGCATATGAATTAATAGGTGGATCTGCTCCAATAACTGCAGAAAAGAGGATATGGATGGATGCAGGAACAAACTCACAGGGAGGCTTTGCACTCTTAACAAGAGGTGTAAATGGAGGTCTAAGAAGTAGCACAACAGGACAAACAATTACCTCTGCAACTGCTAACTTAAATATAACTTCAGATGGTTTTGGTATTCAAAGTGAATATATTAATCAAGACTCATATACATACCTAGGAACAATATCCGCCATGTCTAATTACAGTGGAACTGGTAATAGCGTGGGAATTATAGGTACAACTACTACAAAAGTATATGAAGCTAGTACCCCTATTTTTAATGGAAGAATGGCATTAAAAGTGATAGCAAAACCTGGTACAGATAAGACACCAGCAAGTGACTATCAAGAGACAATATACTTTCTATTAATTCCTAGGTTTTAACTATTGACAGGTAAAAATATTCAATGTAATCTCTAATATAGTATAAAGATATTTAATAATTTTTTAAGCTGCCATTTGTGAAAAAACTTGTATCTACACTGAAATATATCATACCAACACTTACTCTAGTTTTTTTCCTTTCATTTCTTCTTTTAGCAACTACACAGGCTGCAACTTTAGCTGCAGTATATGTATTCATGAGTAGAATTAAGGTAAATTTAAATGGAACAGCTGGACAAACAGTTGAAATGATTATTGCTATTGATACTGCAAGTGCTGTTACAACAGGAGGTACAATAACAATAGAATTCCCAGATGGAGATGATACAAACTGGTGTAGAACAGCTGGATCATTAACTGTTACCTCTGTAGCAGCCTCTGCTGCTGATTTAACAGGTACTAACTGGCAAATTGATACTGGTTTACCAACCTCTGGAACACTAGCAGCCGCTTGTGTTCAGGGTAGTACTGGAACAGTTGATAAAATAACGATTTCAAATGTTGGCGCACTCTCTGCTGGTACTACATATGGTGTTAAATTAGCTAATGGAAGCACAGCAGGTGTTTTGGGAACTGATGATACAGCTGGTGAACATATTGTTACAATAAGTGCAAATTACAGTGGGGCAGTCGTGGATTCAAAATCTTTCAAACTTTATTTAGTAACTGATGATGTTGTAGTCGTAAGTGCAACAGTATCTGATGTACCAAGTGTTGTATGTACAATCAGTGCTAACTCAGTTAACCTTGGAACTCTTTATCCAGGAGGTACCTATGCAACTGGAACACATACAATAAGTACAACAACAACAAGCAGTGGATACTATTGGGCTGTATATGGAACTGGAGATAATTCAACTGATGCTGGTCTGTACAATTCAACTACTTTAATACCCTCTGGAGCAACCGCTACACTCGACTTAACTAGCCCCGCTATATATGGCTTCGGTATGACATTTTCAGATCCTGATGCCGCAGATCCTGCCACAGTAACAACAAACTTTGTTAACTCACCAACAGGGACATTTGGTACTATTGATAGACTTTACTCTGGCGCAAAACTAGTACTTTACCAAAATGGAACCCAAGGAACAGCTGAACAATCAACCGTAACATATGGTGCCAAAGCTCAAGCAGCTGCTACATCGGGTTCCTACTACGAATATGTTTACTTTATCTGTGGTGGTTATTACTAGTTTCTTGTATAATACTTGAACATGATATTTAATAGGTTAAAGAAATATAAAGGAATAGTATTTCTGCCCACAATTATACTTTTCTTAAGTGTACTCCCCTCTTTTGCCCAATCTGACCTTTCTATTGGTGTTGCACCAACATCTAAGATATTAAAAATGTCTCCTGGAGAAACATATACCGATGAAATAGTGTTCTGGAATCTATCACAAAATGGAGACACATACAAAGTTTTCATTAGTGGCTTTGAGCAGATAGAAAATCAACCTGGAACCGCCATTATACTTACCCCAGAAGACGATGCTATCGCCCCCTACTCTGCATCTAAATGGGTTACTGTACAAAAAGATACTCTAGTATTAGAACCAAATAAGAATACTAAGTTAGGATATTCAATTACAGTTCCAAATGATACAACTAACGGTGAATTCAATTTTGAAATATTCTTAATATCAGAAACTGATGCTCAACAGATGGGAACAGCAACCTTTGCTAATCTAGCTGCAGGTACACCCTTCTTAATTCAGATTGGAGATGAATTTGTTGAGAATGCCGAGCTTTTGGAATTTTACTCAGACAAGAAAATGTACGAAAAGATTAATGTTAATCTACTAACTAGGATTAAAAATCTTGGGGATACACATATAACACCAACAGGAGAGATAGTTATAGAAAACATCTTCAAACAAGAGGTAGCAAGAATACCATTTAACAAAAATAACCAAAGTCTCTTAAGAGATACAATTGGAAACTATGAGGATTCCTGGGTACAATCCAGTTATCTATCACCAAATAATGCTATTGCACTAGGGCCATTAAAGGCAAAACTAATTGTTACATACAGAAGTTTTCAACCTGGGTTTGCTGTTCTTGATGCCCAAACAACATTTTGGATAATTCCATGGAAGATAATAATAGCTGTCCTAGCTGTCCTTCTTCTTGCTATAATCATAAGAATAAGTAAGAAGAAATTAGAGAAGAAAAAATGAAATTCATTAAAATCCTAGTAATAATAGTATTAATATATACCATCTGTGGTATCCCTACCCTTCATGCAAGTAGTATTAACCCTGCTATTCAAAGATTTGCATTAGCACAAGGACAGAGAAAATATAGCTCAGTAGTTTTTAATAACTCAGAGGATAAAGATATTGAGATATCTGTAACCCCATATGCATATAATCCTAAAACAGATGAAATATCACAAGATAAAAACGATATTTTCTTAAAAGCAGATACCGATACATTTACCGTAAAAGCTAAATCCTCTTTTACAATCAATTATGAAATATATCCTCTTAGTAATCTAACTGAGGGGTCATATTTTAATATATTAGCTCTTACGCCCTTAATAGAGGACCAAGATATAAAGATAAACACAAGTATTGCACAATTAGTAATATTAGATATAGTAAATGCAGATGGTGAAGTAAAAGGTATTACAACAACCCAATATACAACACAGATACAAGTTGTTAAAAAGGGAATCCCCTTTCTAACCCCCCTTACTCTGAAATACATCATTACTAATAGCTCAAACTACCTATTAACACCACAAGGGAGAATAGATGTCTTTGATGAGAAGAATAGTTATAAACCGATATATGTATATATTAATGAAGAAAAAGATGACATATATCCAGGAGAATCACTTGAAAAAGAATTTAAGGTAAAGGGTTGGCATATACAGGATCTCTTTTTAAAAAGAGTCGTAATGGGAGAGATATATAATGGGATAGATAACAACCCAAGTCATGTAGAGATAGAGATCAATAGCTTCATAACAGAAATACTTATTTCCTCTTTAGCTATCTTAATTGGAATACTTTTTGTTAAATCCCTAAAACATACTAAGAAGAATAGACTAAAACAAACTTAATACCTGTTTAGTAGTTTTAAAGCTAGTCTTGGCGACATTATTCAACTCTTCACCACCATATACAGATACAAAGAGTCTTGCGTTATCTATAACATTGGAAGCACCTTTTGGGAAATGGAAATCGTACCTGTTATTCATCTTCTCCCACTCCTCTATAAATATACCCCTTGCAATTATCGATGCACTCGCTACAGCGATATCTGACTCCCCCTTATGATACTGTATTAACTCGTACTCTTGACCCAACCTTCCCAATTCATTACTCACCCTACTCTTAGATGTAGAGAATTGATCTATAACCACATACTCACATTTAATACCCTTACTTTCTAAATCTTTTAAACCCTTCTCAATAACTAAGGAGTGTTGTTTTGCAAGTAATAGTGATGCATTTTTGTATTTAACTGTCATCTCGTTATACTCTTTTGGAGAAACAACAGATGAATAGTAATATGGATAATCTCTTACCATATTAAAAAGATCCCCTATTCTCTTATCTGAAAATTTCTTGGAATCAGCAAAACCTAATATCTCAATCTTCTTTAGAAAATCCTCTGTTACAAAACAGCTAACTACAACTAGTGGACCAAAATAGTCACCCTTACCTACTTCATCTACTCCCATATGAGGTTTAAATATCTCTTCAGTCTTACTTTCTTCTTTCTTTAAATTAGATAATACTGATGTAAAATCCTCTTTACCCTGAAATACTAATTTCCCACTAAAATACATAATAGCTATGGAACCATTGGGACTCCTAAGTTTAAAAGTTACATACTGATTACTATCTATCTCCTCTACCCATTTATGAGCAAGTAAAGTTTCTTTTACTTTCCCAAACTCATTCTGTTCAAATTTAACTGTGAATGTATTTTGATTACTCATACCTTTTGTATACTTTGACCATTAGCAGTATCTAATACCCTATACCCCTTTTTTGATATTAAATCCCTTAAAATATCTGACTGCTTAAAATCTTTCTCTATTCTAGCTTTTTCCCTTAGCTTAAGTAACTCCTTTATATCTTCATCTATACTCTTTTCATCCTTTTTTTCTAAATTCAATCCCAATACTCTATCAAAATCATAAATAGTTGAAAGAATATCCTCTTTGGGATATTGAGATTTCAATAAATCGTTAATTAGTCCAAATACTCCTGACATATTTAAATTGTTTTCCAACTCTCTCTTAAATTTCTCTTTATACTCGTCAATTACTTCTCCCCTATTCACACCCAATTCTTCGATTCTTCTAAGCAGTGCTAATCTAGAATTTCGAGCACCATTTAAAGCCTCTATTGAGAAAGTAACTCTTGTTTTGAAATTGATTGAAACAAACAAATACCTAATATCCATCGGATCAAACCCTAAGGCAAGCATCTCTGGAAGTGACTGAGCACCAGCACTCTTTGAAAGTTTTTTATCATCTTTCGATATCAACCACTCATTATGCAACCAATATTTAACAGAAGGATGACCATATGTTCCGATATTTTGAGCTCTTTCATTAGTATGATGAACAGGAATATGGTCTACACCACCAGTATGAATATCAAAATGCTCACCCAATATCTTTGTTCCCATAGCAGAACACTCAATATGCCACCCTGGGAAGCCATCTCCCCAAGGAGAAGGCCAATTCATTAGATGGTTTTCATATTTACCAACTCTTTTCATCCATAAAACAAAATCCGCAGGATTCTTCTTTTCAGGATCTACATTAACTTCCTCTCTAACACCTATCTCTTTCTCATTTAAGTTTTGGCCTGTAAATATATTGTAATCTGAAAGTTTACTTACATCAAAATACAGTGCTTGCTTAGTCTCATATGTATACCCATTTTCTTCAATCTTTTGAATCATCTTAATCATCTCATCAACATATGCAGTAGCCCTGCTCCATCCAAACTTTTCAACATCCTCAGATGAAATATCTTCTGGAATTACCTCACCATTAGGAGCAAGAATATTTAATTTTCTAAAATCATCTAATACTGTATCTATATATTTATTTGCAATATCTATTGGCTCAACCCCCTCCTTTTCTGCCTGTCTATCCATTTTATCATCTCCAAAATCACTTCCAAAATCATCAGTAGAAGACATATGTCCCACATCCGTTATATTCATTACCCTATTTACCCTATACCCAAGATACACAAATGCCCTATGTAAAACATCCCAGTTAATATATGCCCTAATATTTCCAATATGCATTCTAAAATACACTGTAGGTCCACAGCTATAAATAGAAACCTCATTAGGTTTTTGGGTTTGTATCTCTACTACTTTTTTATCTAATGTCGAATACAGTTTCATAAATATCTTTTTAATTAAATATCCCTTCTTCCCTCCAGAGCTCTCTTAAGTGTTAATCTATCCGCATACTCTAAATCAGCTCCAGTAGGAAGACCCATTGCAAGTCTTGATATATGTATTTTACCCTCTTTAATAAAAGTATTAAATATATCTAATATATAGCTGGCAGTAGCCTCACCCTCTAGACTTGGGTTTGTAGCAACTATTAACTCCAAAATACCCTCACTCTCATGCACAGCAGACTTAACTCTCTCCTCTAACTCTTTAAATC
>CAZQRG010000016.1:6767-9207 GCA_964595745.1 uncultured Candidatus Saccharibacteria bacterium
AAATGATATGTCATTCTTGCAGCAGACTTAGGACCAACACCTGGAAGTTTACTAAATTCATCTATTACATTTTCTACAGATCTTGGAAGTACTGACATTTTAGCCTAACATCCCCTTTATTTTGTCCAAATCCAAATCCTGTGCCATCTCCTTCTGAAGTTTCTTTTGATACTCTTTGAATGCCTCTTTCATGTCTTTTTTAAATCTATCCATCATATCTACATCCATTAAATTATCATCTATCCATATATCTTCAAACTCTTGAGCTCCATTCAAAAATATTTTTAACATTCCATCTTTAGACTCTCCAGCTATTTTCTTTTCTCTCAACCTATTCTGCATCTTTTTAGCCTCCATTTGCATCTTTATTAATTCTCTGGGGTTTAACATATATATATTAACTCAAAATTAAATATACACACTTGGATTATACATAATTACCATATTACATACCAGCAAATATCGCCTCTATATCTGTATTAACTTTTTTCTTAGAAACAAATCTTCTCTCCTGCACTCTCTCTTTCTTCTCAATTATGGGAACATTTTTTAATACAACATCAGCATTTGACTGTAATTTAGGTTTAACACTCTCATTAACCGTACAATCAACTCTACAATGAGTACCAAATACATCAAATATTACCTTACCAATAACCTCCCTACTTTGTGGGCTATCAATCTGATCTTTATAAAACTTAAAAGGCACCTCTATACATAAAATATTCTTTTCAATACTAATTGGTTTAGATGCATCTAGAAATGCAAAAAGATGGGTATTTACAGGTTTTACTCCATCTATAACCCTTTTCCAATTCCCTGAAACATCCTCAATACTAAGATTAATGACATCTGTATTAATAACCTCAACACTCTCACTCTTACTTTCAACAATTGTTCTATTTTTTGCATCACCACTATTCTTCCCTTTAGACATATCTATACTTTTTACAACAGTTTCATCTTTTGAAAATGTAGGTATTAGCATCTGTAATATTAGTATCTGATTTGTAGTACCCTTTAGCTCCCGTTCAACATTAAGAAACTCCTTTATTAATGACAAAATATCTCTTAACTGTAAATTCTTAGAGAACGGGAATTCTTTAATATCTTTCCCTGATATCTTTGCGACCAATACCTCTCTTAATACCTCTAGCGTAAAGTTAGTAAATTGAACTAAATTAGTTCCCTTAATCTCTAGTTCCTTCATACACTCTAATGATTTCTTAGAATCTCCATTAACTAATGCTGAGAGTAAGTCATTAACCATATATACCTCCGGAATACCCAATACACTTCTTACCTCATCCTCTGTAATCTTCTTTGAATCTTTACTTTTCATCTGACTGTTAATGACAACATCCAGTAAAGAAAGTGCATCTCTGTAACTACCCCTTGCATTTCTTACAACAATATCTAAACCAGTCTCGTCAATCTTTATCTTCTCATTTGAAAGAATTTCTTCCAATGTATTTTTAATCTCCTCTTCCGTTCCTAATCTAAAATCATATCTCTGACATCTTGAAAGTATTGTAGGAGGGAGCTTATGAACATCTGTAGTAGCAAGTATGAACATAACATGCGCTGGGGGCTCCTCTAGTGTCTTTAAAAGAGCATTGAACGCCTCGTTGGTCAACATATGTACCTCATCGATAATGTAGATCTTAAATCTCCCCTTAGAGGGTGCATACTCTATACGTTCCTTTAGTTCTCTAATCTGATCAATACCCCTATTAGATGCAGCATCTATTTCGATAAGATCAAGATAGTTACCGTTAGTAATAGCTGTGCATATCTCACACTCATTACATGGATTACCATCTTTTTTAGGTTTAAGGCAGTTAACAGCTTTAGCAAGTATTCTTGCAGTACTAGTTTTACCCGTTCCCCTTGAACCGACAAAAAGGAAAGCATGAGAGAGTTGATCTCCCTTAACAGCATTTTTAAGTATCTTTGTAATATGATCTTGTCCAACAAGTTCATCAAAGGTTTGTGCTCGGTATTTTCTGTAAAGTACTGTAGACATGTTGTACATATTAGACTAGAAATTTACTACCCACAAGTAAAAAATATTTGAACACCAACCATCTTTCTACTTAACAACCTTTCTTAACTCCTCAACAGCTTCGTAAAGTAACTGTGTATACAATCCGTATCCTACTGAATTAATTGTACCACTCTGTTTCTTACCCAAAATATCCCCCGCCCCTCTAATTTCTAAATCTCTATTGGACAGTACAAAACCAGAACCCAGAGCCTCCGATTCTCTCAAAGCTTCTAATCTTAAAGTAGCATCTCCCTTTAATTGCTCATACAGAAAGCATGCATACGCTTGTTTTTGTGCCCTACCTACTCTCCCTCTAATTTGATACATCGCAGACAGTCCCAGCCTATTAACATCATCTACTATAAGGGTATTTGCATTAGAAATATCTAAACC
>CAZQRG010000017.1:0-4711 GCA_964595745.1 uncultured Candidatus Saccharibacteria bacterium
CTCTCACTATCAACCTACTATATATCTAATGTTAAAAGATCTCTAAAGATATGAATATAATGGAAAGTGTTTTACAAAATTGGAGTATATATGAAAGAAATATGGAAATAGCCCTACTTCTTTCAATCCTTTTTATGTCTCTTTTAGCAATATATTGGTCTACAAGAAATAAATCTATCTTAATTCTTTCCTTAATCTCTTTTGTTTTAATATTTCTTTTTAATTTTCTTGGAATACTATTAGTAAACTCAATATTTAAAGTACATATCTCTGATATATTTAGAATAGTACCAGTAATATCATCAATATTACTTGTTTCTAATTTGGGTATCTTAGTAGGTTTCTATGTATCCAGAAAAGATTCGAAAGGATTTGTTATCTCAATAATTAGAAAAGAGTACTTAACAGATTCAATTAAACAGACAGTATTTTTAACCTTACTAGGATCTTCCACACTACTCTTTCTTTCAATACAAACAGAGGCAATAGTAGCAATCTCTATTCTCTCTACCATCCTATCCATATGGTTTACATACTGGATATCTAGATATATTCTCAAATGATTGATTACAAAGGGAAGATAATTGTAATAGCTGGACCCACTTCATCCGGAAAATCAGATATCGCCCTAAGGCTTGCTAAAGATATTAATGGGTATATCATCAATGGAGACTCTAGGCAGCTATATAGATATTTAGATATTGGTACTGCAAAACCTAAGTTTGATAAGAAGATTTCAGATGGTAAGCATGTATTAAACGGTATTACCCATTACCTCTATGACTTTGTTAATCCTAAGAGTAACTATACTCTTTTTGAATATCAAAGAGATGTAGAAAAAGTTTTACAGAATGAAAAAGGTACCCCTATTCTCGTTGGTGGAACTGGTCTATACATTGATAGTGTAATTTTTAACTATGACTTAGTTGAGAATACTCCTATTCAGAATGATCTCAATAGAAAGAGTATCGAACAGTTACAAGAATTAGCTAAAGATTTTTTAGATGATATGAATGAGAGTGATAGAAGTAATAGACATAGATTGATAAGGGTAATAGAAAGAGGAGGAATAAATAGAAAGAGGGGTAAGGAGTTAAACCATATGTATTTTGTAATAGATATTGATAGGGAGATACTTAAAGAAAGGGTTGAGGGAAGAGTTGAAAAAATGTTTGAAGATGGTTTACTCCAAGAAAATATCTCTTTATTAAAAAGGGGATATACCTATGAAGATAAAGGTATGAATAGTATCGGGTATATTGAATTTAAAGAGTATTTTGAAAAAAAAATATCTCTTGAAGAGGTAAAAGAAGAGATTATTAGAAATACTATGTCATACATTAAAAGACAGAGAACATGGTTTAAGAGAAATAAGGAAAGTATATGGACAGATGATTATAAAAAGATACTCTATAAAGCATCAAATTTCATCTCTAACGAGTAAATACCTTCAGTATTTTTAATTAGATAAATGCTATCAATTGTAAATTGAATATCATTAAGCTTTAGTTTCTTTGAAAGCCTTGCTACATCATTCGCTACATTCCTGTGTTCCTCTTTAGAAAGATCTTTACTAATCCTTCCTATCGTAAGATGAGGAACAAACATAGATGTATCCTTATCTCCAATATACTTTCTTACATCAAGTATTAACTCTCTTAACTGCTCTCCACCCTCCTGTATATCTAAATATACTAACTCTTTATAACCTCTTGATATACCTACTTTAATTGTTCCAAAGGATATATCTATTTTCTTAAAATGTATTTTAGATATATTTCTTTTTAAAAGTATTTTGTTTAAGAAACAAAATCTCTCTCCTAAGTAATACAAAGTAATATGAAAAGTATTTGGTTTAACCCATCTAACAGGAATACCAAAATCATCAAAAATGATACTTACCTCTCCCAACACCCTCCTTATCTTGTAATTAGATTCCTGACTAGGAACAAAACCTAAGAAGTAACTCATGTCTTACTCCTTTGTAATTTTATCTACACCAATATATTTTCTTAGAACCTGAGGAACTAATATACTACCATCCTCTTGCTGATATGTTTCTACTAACGCAACCATTAATCTACTTGTAGCTAAACCAGAACCATTAAGAGTACTTAAATACTCCGTCTTATTACCTTCACTAGGTTTGTATCTCATATTTCCTCTTCTAGATTGATACTCACGTACATTAGACACAGAACTAACTTCATAGTACTGCCCAATGGATGGTAACCATGTCTCTATATCATATGTCTTAGCTGCACCTGCTGAGCAATCTCCAGCTGCTAATTTACTTACTCTGTAATGTAATCCCAAACCAGCTACTAACCTCTCTGCTTTAGAAACTAACTCCTCAAAGGCTTTTTCTGATCCCTCTTTAGTTGTAAATTGGTACATCTCCACCTTGTTAAATTGATGTACCCTTATTAATCCCTTCTCATTAGCCCTATAGCTTCCCGCCTCTCTTCTATAACAGGGGGTATATGAAAAGAATTTTTTAGGTAAATCTTTTTCATCAAGAATCTCATCTCTAAAAAGACTTGTTAAAGATGTCTCAGAAGTTGGAATTAAGAATTGGTTTTCCTCTTTCAACCAATACACATCATCTACAAATTTAGGTAACTGTCCAGCAGTATATCCTGATACCTCTCCAACAATATGAGGAGGTAGAATCATCTCATAACCATCTTTAATATGCTCATCTACAAAGTAATTAATCAAAGCCCACTCTAATCTTGCTCCCATACCTGTATACAAAGAGAAGTTGTTTCCTGAGAGTTTACTTGCTCTTTCAAAATCAAAAAGTTTTAAACTATTACCTAACTCTACATGATCTTTAATTTCAAAACTAAATACAGGCTTCTCTCCAACCACCTTAACAACTTCATTCGCTTCTTTACCACCACCTACAACATCTTCATCAGGGATATTTGGTAATACCTCTACTAATTTTCTTAACTGATTATTTATTTCGTTCCCTTTACTCTCCAAATCTTTAACTACTGATGCCAAATCTTTCAAATCTTTAAGAAGATATTCAAATTCAACAGTATTCTTTAAAGTACTAGCCATCTTAACATTGAAACTATTCTGTTGAGCCCTCTTACTTTCATACTCTTTTAGTACCTCTCTTTTCTCCTCGTACAGTTTAATTATCTCATCAAGATGCATATCCTCTTTGTTCATCCTTTTCAAAAGACCTTTCTCAACCTCATCTCTTTGTTCTACTATTCTTTTTAAATCTATCATTGAAATATTTTCCTAATTTTATTCTCTTTCATTATATTCTCTCCATATTCTGTAATCAATACAAAATCTGATATACTTTTTACAGTAAATATGAAAAAAGAGTACAAAAAATTAAAACAATTAATAAAAAAAGGTAATAATATTTTAATATTAACTCACAAGGGACCAGACTTTGATGGTTATGCAAGTGGATTAATCCTCAAAAACTTTATTAATACCTACTATCCAAAAAAGACTGTCATATTTAAAACAAGACAGTACCCTCCACAAAAAATTCCCTTTATGAATGAACTCTCTATATCACAAACGATAGATGCAGGTGATGAAGATCTCGTTATTATCATGGATGCAAATGGATGGGATATGTGTATTACAAAGGAAGATACAATACAAATTACAAAGGCAAAGGTTGCCATAGTAGATCATCATTCAACAAAGAGTTTAGAGGTAGAGGTAGTAATAAATGATAATCTGAGCTCTGCTACAGAACAGATATTGGATTTTTGTATACAGGCAATGGGTAAGAAATATATCATTTCAAAAGATATTTCTATGTTAGGTCAGGTAGGTATTGTTTTTGATACTGGTCGCTTTATATATGACAATACTAAACCAGAAACATATGAATTAATGGCAAAGCTTAGAAGAATATATCCTATGGATTTAGAAGAGTTTGAATACAAGAGTAGTAAGTTTCCAATAGAGGCACTTCTACCTTTAAAGATATATATACAAAATATCCATATCCTAGATGATATGGCATATTCATATCTTAATAGAAGTGATGTTACAAACTATAATCTAACTAAGATTGGGGTAAATAGTGCTCAACAGTTTTTTAGAGATAACATAGTTAGATATATACAGGGTATACACTGGGGGTTTGTAGTTAAACCTTCATTTACAACAGAGAACGAATGGAAGATATCATTTAGAAGTACAAAAGGATACCAAGAGGTAGCAAGTATAGCAGAAGCTCTTAATGGTGGTGGTCATCAGTACTCCTCTGCTACAAGAATTACAGCTACCGATGGAGATCAAGCTGCAAAGATTGTAATAGAAACATTCAACAAATTATTGAAAAACACTACACCCTCTTTGGAGGTTCCATCCCCTTCTCCAACTCCTTCACCTTCCACATAAATATCCTACTTCTATCTTTAGCTTTAGGGTAATCTATTGCGAAACTGTACGCTGTTTCTAATATTACTCTTGGTTTCTCTTTAGCCCATTTAATATACATAGTCGTTCTTTTTGTATCTCCTAACTTACCCGCTAAGCTTAATCCATAGTACTGATACTCTTTAGAGATATATTTATGTTTATCATTGATAACAACATTCTTTTTTGAATATTTATCAATATCAAATAGCTCACCTTGAGAATTACTAGTACTTTTTTGTTCTTTAAGTTTTAAGAAAAGATCTTTTAAAGATTCCATATATGTAATGATATCAAAAAT
>CAZQRG010000017.1:4811-8690 GCA_964595745.1 uncultured Candidatus Saccharibacteria bacterium
AGTGTACACAACGAGACTTTGACTCATGTAGTCATCGCCTTCAGTCGTGTATGAAGCTTATCCCAAACCAACCCTTAGTAGCACTTTGTGCGTACTCATTCATTTTTGAATGGCACAGACTAAGGGTTGGTAATTTTATTTCTTCTCTACTTTGGGGAATTTTACTTTGTCTTTGTACATCTCTTTTGTTGTATGTTCTAATTCCGTTTTCATTTGTGGAAACAAAGTCCCCTCTCTACCAGATACATCTTCCAAAAACCAGAATATTCTTTCACTCTGACCGTATCCACTTGTAGGAGGCATACCGTACTCTAACATCTCAACAAAATCTATATCTAACATCTGTGCTTCTTCATCTCCGCTATCTCTTAATCTCTGTTGCTCCATAAATCTCTTTAATTGGTCTTGTGGATCATTTATCTCAGAGTATCCATTCCCTAGTTCACTACCAGCTATAATTACCTGGAATCTTTCTGTTAATTTAGTATTTTCTTCTTTTGATTTTGCTAAAGGGGATACAAACATAGGATGATTAACCAAAAATGCTGGACCAGATACTGTTGCTCTAATTACCTTCCACATGTTATCAATCATCCTACTCCTATTGATTTCTCCATCTACTTCAATATTTTTATCCTTCAGTGCTTTAAGTAGTACTTCATCTGAATCATTAAATATATCTACTCCAAAATTCTTTTTAATAACCTCTGAAAAATCTATCTCCTCCCACTCCTTAGCTAAATCAAATGTATGACCCCTTGTAGTAAACTCTGTTTTACCATACACCTTGTTAGCGATCTCTAAGAAAAGATCTTTTACTAACTTCATGTTATCTTTGTAATTTGCATATGCCCAATACCATTCAATATCGTAAAACTCTTGTAGATGTTCATCATCCATACCCTCATTTCTAAAGTTAGGACCAAAAGTATATATCTTCTCAAACCCTCCCCCTATTAATCTCTTCTGATATAGCTCTGTTGATATCCTTAAATACAAATCAATATCAAGTGCATTGTGATGTGTTTTAAATGGCTTTGCATCTGCACCACCTGTTACTACTTCTAGTACTGGTACTTCTACTTCCAAAAATCCATGATTTTTAAGAAACTCTCTTTGTACCTCCCAGAATTTTGCTTTTCTTTCGAATAGCTTCACTCTGTCTTCATTAATTACTAAATCTAAATATCTTCTTCTGAATTTCTGTTCTTTGTTGATTAATTTTCTTGGAATAGGCCTAAGTGATTTGGTTAATAGCTTAATACCTTTGGCTATTACTGAAACTTCACCTGTTTTACTCTTACCAATCTCTCCCTTTACCTCTATAAAGTCGGCAAGATCTAGAAGTTCTAAGTTCTCCCAACTTAATTTCTCTTTATCATTTTCTAACCAATCACTTTTTGCAATTATCTGAATATTTCCTGTTTGATCTTTAATATCTGCAAACAGTAATTTACCATATGTCCTCCATCCAGTTATTCGTCCTGCAACTGTATGTATCATACCTTCATACTTCTCAAAATCTTTTTTTATCTCTCCTATTTGAATATCTCTTTCTGACTTAGATGGGTATGGATTAATACCTAAGCTTTTTAATTTCTCTAACTTCTCTAATCTTACTTTTCTCTGACCTATTAGATTACTTTTCAAAGAATCTTCCATTTAAAATGTACTACCAATTTAATATATTTCTCTGAATTATATCACACCATTAAACCTATTCGTGTATTAATATATGATCCCCTTTGTTAAATATTTGATAAAGATATTTTGAATCGTCATAGAGCATTCTAATACATCCTCCACTTCTTCGAACCCCAATATTTGTAGTAGGTTCATATATCTTCTTACCATTATCATCATACCACCATACAAGAGCGTGTAAGCCATACCATGAGTCCTGTTTTGGAGAATAGTAGAATGCCATCCAATATGGCATATATCTTCCTGTTGGGGCTATAGGGGATATCCCTTTATCTATAATTGGGAATACTCCATAAACTTCATACCCTACTTTAGGACCTGAGAGAAGGATTTCTTTTTCAACTTTTCCATCTATCCATACATACAGTTTCTGTTTTGAGTTATCAATCTCAATATACTTACTCAAGTATCTGCCATCCGTACCTGGTAAGTCTTTAGTTTGTACTAATATCTGAGTATCTTCTCCACTTTCAAAAGCAGTTAGTACATCTGTATAAATATTACTAAAATCAGGTAATATGTCCTCTTTCCAATATATGAAACTCCCCTTCCTATTTTTAGCAAATGTTTTTCCTCCATAATATTTTTCAAAATGGGGAATTACTGAATCCAATACTTTTTGATAGATGGCATTTTCATTAGGTATTCCATCTTCAACTAACTCTTCACTAGAAAGCCATACACAACTTTTGTTCTGGCTATCACATATTGAAACAGAGAATATTTTTTCCTCCTCTATTTCATTTACTACTTCCTGAGCACCTATTACTTCTGAAGAACTTACATCTTCCCCTCCCTTTTTCAATAATGGAGATACAAATACAAAAGTTATTGCACTTAATAGAAAAATGTTTGCACCTACCAATATCTTAAGAGCATTTTTATCTTTCATATATTCATATTACCAGAAAGAGGATACATACTGAAAGAAGATGATGTATAATTAGGAAATTAAAATGAGATATTAAATAGATGGCAGAAGATATTTTACAAAAGATTACAGCATTAGCAAAAAGAAGAGGAATAATATTTCCTAATTCGGAAATTTATGGTGGTATAGCAGGATTCTATGATTACGGTCCTGTAGGTGTAGAGATGAAGAATAATCTGAAGAGGCATTGGTGGAAGAATATTGTAGACAGAAGGGAAAATGTTGTTGGTATAGATGGGAGTATTATTACACATCCAAAGGTCTGGGAGGCATCAGGACACCTTACAGGCTTTGCTGATGAGGTAGTTGAGTGTAAGAAATGTCATCAGAGATTTAGACCTGAGGATATTACAGATAGATGTCCTAAGTGTGGTAATAAAGAGTTTACAGATAGTAGAAAATACAACCTACTGTTTAAGACGGAGGTTGGAGTACTTGAGGGTGAAAAGATGTATGTCTATTTAAGAGGTGAGGCTTGTCAGAATATATATTTAGATTTTAAAAGTGTTTTAGATTCTACTAGACAACAGATTCCTTTTGGTATTGCACAGATTGGTAAAGCTTTTAGAAATGAGGTTACCCCTAACAAATTAACATACAGAACTAGAGAGTTTGAACAGTGGGATTTACAATTCTTTGTACATCCAAATGATATGGAACAATGGTTTGAGTATTGGAAAGAGGAAAGGATGAATTTCTTTAAAAGCTTATACAGAAAATCTGAGAATTTAAGATTCTTTGAACATCCTAAGGATAAATTGGCTTTCTATGCTAAGAAAGCATTTGATATTGAGTATCAAACACCTTGGGGATGGTCTGAAAATGAAGGTATTCATTGGAGAGGAGATTATGATTTAACACAGCATTCTAAATTCTCTAACAAGGATCTATCATATACCGACCCTATTACAAACGAAAAATATATTCCATGGATAGTTGAGACTTCTGGAGGTGTTGATAGAACCCTATTCTTCCTTCTATTAGATGCCTACGAGGAAGAGGATCTGGGTAATGGTAATATTAGAACAGTATTAAAGATTAACAAAGATATCGCTGCATACAAAGCTGCTATATTTCCATTAGTTAATAACAAGGAAGATATTGTTAAAAAAGGTAGAGATATATTTGATATCCTTTCTCAAGATACAAAAGTTGTATGGGATGATAGGGGAAATATTGGTAAGAGATATAGATATCAAGATGAGATAGGTACACCTTTCTGTATTACAGTTGATTATGAGACA
>CAZQRG010000018.1:0-7328 GCA_964595745.1 uncultured Candidatus Saccharibacteria bacterium
AAACTACTAAAGAGTGTCCTTACTGTCTATCAGAGATTAATATTAAGGCTAAGAAATGTCCTTTCTGTACAAGTGCAGTTAAATAGAAATTGGACAATAGTAGACTCGAACTACTGACCCCTACAATGTGAATGTAGTGCTCTAACCAACTGAGCTAATTGTCCTTAGGGGGAGTAGAAGTATCTTTTGGTGGTACATCCTTAATATTCTTTAGTATATTCCACATTATATACGACCCAAACAGTAGTATAAAGATTAATATCCCTGAAAGAAAATTACCCATAAACATAGCAATTATTCCAATAACTAAGCTAATTCCACCTGCTATTAAATACTTTACTAAATCCATTTAAAGAATCACTTAAGTTATTAATAAAATATATCTTAAAGGAAAAAACTTTTCAACAAAAATGGGCGATATAGGATTCGAACCTATGACCCCTTCGGTGTAAACGAAGTGCTCTAGCCAGCTGAGCTAATCGCCCTAATAGGATGTATTTTAACAAAAATATGTAGTTATTCCAACTCATCACATAACCACTCTACTTCAATATCCTTAGTATCGGTCGATATATGACAGTACATTGGACATAATTCCCCACTCTTATCAATTGGAATACTTATTCTATTCTTCTTACTATCACAAACAAACCTGTCCTCTTCCAACTTTCCCTCCTTAATACACTTACTTCCTTTCGCTAACTGTATTGCTTCAATTAAGGGTAAATCATTACATACAACATCCTTTTTAGACAATACTGATTTGATAGGGTAGATATTCTTGTAAAAATATACAAAGCCAAATGCAAATGCACCAATAATAAACAGAATAGTAACAGGCATAAAAAGTCTCTCTCTATTCATTAGGCAGTATTTTAGTATTTAGATATGCCGAGGACAGGAGTTGAACCTGCACGAGAGTATAAGTCCCACTACCACCTCAAGGTAGCGTGTCTGCCAATTTCACCACCTCGGCTTACATAGACATTTTATCAAAATATCTATCTTTTTTAAATAACTACATATATTCTCTCTTGCTCTATACATTACTTTATGTAAAAATTAGTTAATAAATTACAAAAAACTCAATATGAAAATTAAAAATATCCAAGCTATCGAAATATTAGACTCAAGAGGAGTACCAACAATATCTACAGAAATCGAACTATGGAGTGGAGATAAGGCAAAAGGAGATGTCCCCTCTGGTGCATCAACTGGAGAACAGGAGGTTCTAGAATTAAGAGATGGTGACGCGAACAGATATAACGGGAAGGGAGTATTAAAAGCAGTTGAAAATGTAAATACAGTTATTAAACAAAACATCATAGATAAAGAGTTTGAGAGTCAGAAACAGTTTGATGATTTCTTAATACAGTTAGATGGAACTCAAAACAAATCTAAGTTAGGAGGAAATGCACTCCTTTCCTGCTCAATGGCTTTCTGCAGAGCAGTGTCTCAAAGAGTTGGACTAGAACTCTATGAATATATAGGAATGATATATTGGGATAAAGAGTATTCAAAAGATAAATTTAAACTTCCACGACCCCAGATACTACTACTTGAAGGTGGTAAGCATGGTAATTGGGCAACAGATATACAAGAGTATATGATCATACCTAAAGAAAATGTATTTCCAAATTTCAAAGAAACACTTAGAGCAGGCACTGAGATATTTCATACTTTACATAATATTTTAGACAGCAAAGGATATTCTGTTGGTGTTGGATATGAAGGAGCTTACGCCCCTTGTGAGATACAATCAAATAGAGAGGCGCTAGATATACTAGTTGAGGGTATTAACAAAGCTGGACACCAAGGTAAGTTCGAACTAGCTTTAGATGTAGCATCTTCTGAATTTTTTAATAAAGAGAGTAATAAATATGAACTAAAAAGAGAAAATATAATAGTTGATGCAAACGAATGGTTAAATGTTCAAAAGGAATGGTATTCACAATATCCTATGTTTTCAATAGAGGACCCTATGGATCAGAATGGTTGGCAAGATTGGACACTCTTTACATCTCAATTGGGAACAAAGTATCAAATAGTGGGAGATGATTTACTAGTAACAAATACAAAACTAATTCAACAGGGAATTACTCAAAAAGCAATGACAGCTGTATTGATAAAATTAAATCAGATAGGAACACTCACTGAGACATTAGACGCAATAAGAATGACTACGCAAAACGGTATGCAAGCAATTGTATCTCATAGAAGTGGTGAAACCAACGACTCTTTTATTGCTGATTTAGTCGTAGGAACAGATGCCCAGCAATCTAAGTTTGGAGGTCCAGATAGAGGAGAGAGATTAGCTAAATACAATAGGTTACTTGAGATAGAAAACACCTTGATAACTAGATAACTTACTGATTGAAATTAATTGACATGAATACCTGCCTTCTATACAATTAATACAACCTATTTAACATGCCCGAAATATTGAATGAGAAAGTGTAATACCGGTATTTCTAAGAATTTGTTGATACATTTATTGAAAACCTCTGTATTGTTCACTTTCCTTCTTACTTTCTTTTTTTTTACTAAAACTTTTTTAACATACGCTGATTCAGTTACAACATCTATTACTGTGGGTAATAAAGCACCTGTTATTAATGATGGCCCAAGGGAGAATCCAACTAGCTCATCAACAACTCCAACCAATGTTGGATCTAATACAACTTGGGAAGCTACAGCTACAGATTCATTCGGAGAAGATTACTACTTAATCATCTGTTCTACAGATTCTGTTTCACCTGTAAATAACAATCCTCCTACCTGTGGAGCTACAACGTGGTGCACAAGTACTGCAACTGCGAGTACTCAAGAAGCATCATGTAGTCGAACTGCTCTGGTAGGAGATGCAGTGCAAAATGCTTGGTACGCTTTTGTTTGTGATGGAGGATCATCTGCTGCTTGTAATGCAACTGGGCAACAGGGTACAGGAGACTCTGGATCTCCTTTTGATGTAAACCATGAACCCACTTTTACCGCTGTAAGTAATAATGCACCAAAAGATCCTGGTGGTACTGTAACTTGGACAACTACGGCTGCTGACTCTACTGACTCAGATACTGTTAAATTAATTGTATGTAAAACGACAGGTCTTACGGCTGACGCTTGTGATGGAGGAGCGGGAGATACATGGTGCTCTAGCTCTCAGGTAGCATCTAATCCTACTTGTGATTTCAATGTGCCTTCTGTATACCCTGATGACACTTACAATGCATATGTATACATAGTTGATGGCCATAACTTCCCAGCAACAGGTACATACCAAGCTTCTAATGTATCCTTTGTGGTGAGTAATAAAGCTCCGGTTGTTTCTGCTGTAACAATTAATGGTGGTTCTGCAATAGATTTAACTGAAAGTACTACAAAAGATATTACTTTAACTGCTACTGTAACTGATAATAATAGCTGCTATGGAAGTGAAATCTCCTCAGTATTGGGATATGTATATAGATCAGGAGTAGCATATTCCGGATGTGATACCTCGGGAGAAGCAAACAATAACTACTGTTACCCTGAGATTACATGTACTGTAGTCGGTGCCTCGTGTACCGGTGTCGATGATGCATCTGCCAACTATACCTGTACTGCAAGCTTACAGTACTATGCAGATCCAACAGATACTCTAACTCTATATCCGTTGGAAAATTGGCTAGATACAATAAAAGCTACTGATGATGATTCAGCGACACATGCCTTAGAAGTATCTACAGGTGTTGAAATGAACTCATTAATTGGATTTGAACTAGGATATACAGTTACAAGTTCTATAAACTATGGAAATCTAGGTGTCGGAGAGAAAAATGATCCTCTAGATAAAGTTGTAACTACAACACCAACAGGAAATATAGGTTTAGACCAAGAACATTCAGGTTTAAGTATGTGTACTAACTTCCCAACCTGTTCAGGTGGAACTCCAATAACTGCTGGATACCAACATTATGCACTTGCAGCTTCAACTGCATACGCCTCTGGAACAGCACTTACAGGAACTCCTTATGAAATTGAATTGAATGTACCTAAACCAACAACAGGATCTCCTACAACTAAAAATACATGGTGGGGAATTCAAATACCTGCTGGAACCGCTCTAGGAACATATAGTGGTGCCAATACAATATCTGCAGTAAAGGGAGAAACTACTAGTTGGTAAAAAAAAATAATTACTTTATAATTTAATAATGAAGAAACTTTTAAAAACTTTAAAAAATACAACATTCGGATTATTAATACTTTTTATTAGTACTCTCTCTGCTTACGCAGGCTTTGGAGTATCACCAACAAATATTAATAGTGAGTATCTTAAACCCGGTGCATCCTTTACTCAAGAGTTCACTTTATCAAGATCTGATGCTACAGCTGACATGAAAATCCAGATTGTGCCAGACTTAGCCAATATAGACTCCTGGTTTACATTTGATCCTGGTAAAACATTTGTATTCAAAAAAGGACAAACTACTCAGAAATTTAAAATCATTGTTAAAGTACCAAGTGACGCTCAATATACCGATTACAAGGGAGTTGTTCGTGTGAACGCTATGCCAACTGAACAAGCTGTGGGAGGTGTATCCATTACACAAGGTGTAAGACTAGATGCTGGTCTTACTGTTACAGAACAAGACATTAGATCCTTGTCCATTCTTTCCATAAAGGCATTAGACTCCCAACAAGGGAAACCAATTAGAATAGAGATAGTTGGACAAAACATAGGTAATGTAGATGCTTCACCTACTCTAAAGGTAACTGTAATGGATATGTTAATGAATGTATTAGAAGAACATGAGGTTGCTAACTTTGGATTTGTTAAACCAAATGAAACTTCAACATTAGTAGCAGAGATAGCAAGTAAACTACCAACAGGAGAGTATTTTATCAATGTACAGGTGTTACTAGATGGTAAAGTTTTAAGAGAAGAAAGATTAGTATTTAACATTGTTAATATCCCTGGAGAAGATAAAGAGGAGGAGGAAAAGGAAACTGGTTTTTCAATCGGATCAATACTTACTGGAGCTAAAGAGAATGTAATATATGTTCTCGTTTCATTGCTGGTAGTTCTAACAGTATATCTTCTACTCGAAAAGATATGGAAGAAATACGAGAAGGCATCAGAAAAGCAGTGGGCTATACTCCTAGGTAGCAAAAAAATTACAAGAATTCTAATTTCAACAACACTTGGACTAGCAGTCTTACTTCTTACAGTACTATCTCCTGTTCTGAAATATATTACCTTAGAATCACTTAATATTGATATTACTAAAATATTAGTAGATTTAAAGAGTAGTATGCTATACATACTATTCTCAATTGTTGTATTCATTGGATCATACCTACTCTTAGAAAAAATATGGAGAAACAAAAAGTATCTAAGTATTAAGAGTTTATGGTGGGCAATACTCTTAGGAAGTAAAAAGTACTCAAGATTTATACTCTCCTTTGTACTTGCGTTAATTGCAATGTTTGGAGCTGCGTTTGTCCCAATGATTAAAACGTCCCCTATTCAAACAGAACAGGGAACAGAGATATTTAGTAAACTAAAATTAATTTTCACCTCTTTCTCAGACTATCTTCCATATATCATTTTTGCAATAATGACAGCCATTGTTACCTACCTATTACTTGATAAAGCTTGGAGAAAGAGTACAAAAGCTAAAAAAGATTCAACACCTAAGAAGAGCACTTTTTTACAGATACTACTTGGAAGAGAAAAATTCTCAAGAGCAACCCTCTCCTTAGTTATTGGTTTAATTGTATTTGTTTCATCAATATATTACACAGTAGTTACATTTAAAACAGAAGAGGTTGATAACTCACAAAAGGATGTACAGGGTGTTTCTGATGAGAAAGATCCAGCAGTAAATGTAATTCCAGAGGAAAAAACATATAGGTATG
This sequence comes from uncultured Candidatus Saccharibacteria bacterium, assembly GCA_964595745.1. Lineage (GTDB taxonomy): Bacteria > Patescibacteriota > Dojkabacteria > SC72 > SC72 > UBA2259. The sequence goes on from CAZQRG010000018.1 coordinate 5,902, forward strand.
TTGTATATGAGGAAGATAATCTTAATTCAAAGGTAATATATGTAGCAAAAGAGGGAGAAACTTTTAATGTAATACAGGAAACAGAGGATTGGTATACAGTAGAATTAAGTGATAAAAGGATTGGATGGATATCAAAAGAAATTGTTAAATCAACTGAGTCGGAAGAAAGATAACTAATATATCTTTCTATTAATATGAATATATTTCATAAATATATACAAAATAAAGATATATTATTAATGTTAAAAAGATTTTCTTTTTTACTCCTGTTATTACTTTTTACACTCTTTTTCTTTTTTAAGATACCATCTTCAGATATATTAGCTACAAATGTATTAACTAATCCTTCGTTTACTGGAGGAAGTACTGGATGGACACTATCAAGTACAACATACAGCTCAACAACATATCAAGATAGTGCTGGTTCTGTACAGGTATATGCTACAAGAAAAACAACTGTTAATGGATATGCAACTCAAACTGGAACTTTTACTAATACTACAGGAAATATTGTAACTCTTTCTGGATATTGGATGACTACTCAGGTAGGTACTGCATCATATAATGAATTCTATATTGAAATTGAAGACCAAAGTAATATCGGTACTTGGACTCAGATTTGGGCATCTGGAAGAATATCTACCTCTACAAGCTGGACACATATTAACAATGTAGATGTCTCCTCTTACTTTGGGTCTGGAACATACAAACTTAGACTTTACATGAAGGGATACGGAGGGACTTCTGCTGGAAACTTAGCATATGGCTATATGGATAATCTAAACCTAGATGTTGTTACTCCAACAGTAACAGTAGGTACTACTGGAACCCAAGTAACCTCAACAGATCAAAATACATCTAATCTTTACATGGGTGGTACTTTTACATTTGTAAGAAGCCATACCAGTACATCTGTTACTAGTATAACTGTAAGTGAAACCGGAACTATCTCTGATGCAAATATATCTGGTTTAATACTCTACTACAAACAGGAAGCGACATGTTCTACTTCTATACCTGGAGACGCTACACAGTTTAATAGTACCCCTGGAACATTTAGTTCAGGAAGTTCTACTGTAACAGGAAGTATGACCGTAGGAACATCACAAATATGTATGTATGTGGAGGTAGATATAGGTGCTGCAAGTGGTAATAATACAATAGAGATACAGATAACTAATCCTAGTACTCAAGTATCTGTTGCTGTAGGTGCTGTCTCTCCAGCTACAGCTGTTGCAATAAGTGGGACTACTACTGTTTCGACAAATACGGCACCTACATTTACAAATTTCTCAAACAACGGGCCTGTTAATCCTGGAAGTACAGTAACATTTACAGCTACAGCATCTGACCCAGATGCAGATAATGTGTTTTTGGTTGTTTGCAAAACAACGGGATTAAGTGGAACCTCTTGTGATGGAGGTGCA
>CAZQRG010000018.1:7338-8643 GCA_964595745.1 uncultured Candidatus Saccharibacteria bacterium
ATGCAAAACTGCAGGGATATCAGGAGTAGCGTGTGATGGAGGTGCAGGAGATACATGGTGTACAAGCTCATCTGTTGCATCAAATCCATCATGTGGATACAGCGTACCATCTGTATATCCTGATGATACTTACAATTCTTATCCGTATGTATTTGATGCACACAGTGAACCAGCTACAGGTTCATATCAAGGAGTACTCGCTACTTTTACAGTAAATAATGTAACACCAACTGTTTCAGCAGTAACAATAAATGGAGGAGCTGCAATATCTTTAGAATCAGCAACCACAAAAACTGTGACACTTACTGCCACTGTATCAGACAATAATAGCTGCTATGGAAGTGAAATATCTTCAGTAATAGGATATGTATATAGATCTGGAATAGGATATACCGGATGCGACACTGTTGGAGAAGCAAACAATAACTATTGCTACCCTCAAGTCACATGCACCGTGGTAGGAGGAACCTGTACGGACAATACAGATGCCTCTGCTAATTATACATGCTCTGCAAGTATATATTACTACGCTGATCCTACAGGTACTAATACACAGTATCCCTCTGATACATGGATGGATACAATAAAAGCAACAGATGACGACACTGCAACCAATGCTCTGCAAGTATCAACAGGTGTTAAAATGAATATGTTAGAAGCTATGTCTATTACCTCCTCTATTAACTACGGTCTACTAAGCGTACAAAGTGGTAATGATCCCCTAGATAGAACTACTACATCTACACCTACAGGAAATGTCGGACTAGATCACGAATTATATGGAACAGATATGTGTACTGACTATCCTACATGTAGTGCATCTAAGATATTAGTTACTTACCAAAAATATGCACTAACTGCCTCTACTCCATACTCCTCTGCTACACAACTAACGACATCACCAACTCCAGTATTAATTGATATTTCAAAACCAACAAATGGAACACCTACTGCAAAAAATATGTGGTGGGGAATGTATGCACCCCTAAATACAAGCCCAGGTTCATACAGTGGAACTATTAATGTAACTGCTGTAGCAAGTGACCCATTAAACTGGTAGTCAGCTAATCTACAATGAACAAATTCGTTATTAAGAAAAAAAATCTTGCCTTCCTCTTAATATTTTTAATTGTAATATTTCTTCTCCAATTTATTCCCTTAATCAATTGCTCTGCGGATAAAGAGATAGATTATGTTCGGATACTAAGTAGAAAGTATGAGTTAATAAACAAAAAAAATGAGGAAGAAAATATTAAATATATAGATCAAAAAGGTGAAGAAATAGCATTAGCACATCTTAAACTC
>CAZQRG010000019.1:0-8274 GCA_964595745.1 uncultured Candidatus Saccharibacteria bacterium
ACAAAGAGATGTCCTTGAAAATTATTAATAGAGAAGAATTTAATTGTAGAGGTAATGTGGTTAGTATGAGAATGAACTCCTCCATCACTTGCTAGGGCAAGAAGATGAACCCTTGAATTATGTTTTTTTGCATATTCTATGGCTTCTTTTAAAATATTGTTGTTAAAGAAGAGACCTTTTTGTATAGATTTGTCTATTCTAGGTAATGTTTGAATTACAGACCTTCCTCCCCCTATATTCATATGACCTACTTCACTATTACCTTTTACATCTTTTGGGAGTCCTACGGACTCTCCAGAGGCTAGTAGGTAGGTATGGGGAGATGTAGTCCAAAGAGATGAGAGATTTTGAGGATTAGCTAATACTACAGCGTTACCCTTACTTGAGGGTGCGCTTCCTAATCCATCCATTATTATTAATAATACTTTTCTTTTTTCATTCATGGCAGTTTTCTAATATACATTGTGGCATATTTTAGAATTTTATTCTATAATACGAAGCGTTATTTATTAATATATATTCAGATATTGAAATGGACAGTGCAATTTTAGAGAAAATTGAAAAAGAGCAATACAAGAAAAGACCTGAAATTAAGGTTGGAGATATTGTTAAGATGCATTTAAAGATTAAAGAGGGGAATAAAGAGAGGGTACAGGTATTTGAAGGTATAGTGATTGGAATTAAGGGTGTAGGTTTAGGTAAGACTGTCACTGTAAGAAAAATTTCTTACGGTATTGGTGTTGAGAAGATTGTTCCTCTTTATTCAACTATGCTTGAGAAAGTAGAGATTGTTAAAAGAGGTAAGGTTAAGAAATCAAAGCTATTTTTCTTAAGAGAAAGGGTTGGAAGAAGAGCATTAAAGGTAGGTAATCTAAAGGATATGTATGAAACAGATGAGGTTGATGTTCCTGTAGAGGGAGAGGGAGAGATTGAGACAGAGGCTCAACCAGAGGTTACTGCTACAAAAGAGGAAAATATTGCTCAAGAGGAAACTAAGGAGTAAAATTTATCAATTGCGGGAGTAGTTCAATGGTTAGAATGTCTGTTTTCCAAACAGAGGGTTGCGGGTTCGAGTCCCGTCTCCCGCTTTTTACTGATTTTTCCTCTTAATTACTGTATAATTGGGCATGTTAGCTAGAGAGGACTTTATTAAAGAAAAAAGTGATGATTTTAGTAGTGGTGGATCTATATCTTCCTTTGGTAATATTTCGATAGAGAGAGTACCTATGATAGAAAAGGTATTTGAGGAGGTATTGGGCAGGAAACCTAGTAGTAGAGAGCTAGCATATTACAAATATGGTGTTATTAAAGAGGATGGTATTAGATCTAAGCTTATTAAATCACAAGAGCACAAAGATTTAATTGAAAATGCATTAAAGCTTCCTGGTGTTGAGACTGAATTAAAGAGTGTAAGAGTTTCAGAGAAAAAGCTTACTCAAAAAATAGAGGATATTAAGTTAGAGATAGTAGAATCGGAGAAGTTACTTAATGAAAAAAATTTCATAATTAAAGAATTAAGAGAGAAAGTAAGTAATCCATATGATTTTCCAAGCAAAACAGAGAAATATGAAGAGGGGTTTGATGTATATACCTCAAGAGAAAGAACAGGTGTTACTATTGAAAAGAAAAAAAGTTTTATAGATGTAATTAAAGATATATTTGAAATATTATTTAAATAGAATGAGTATCAAAGAGTTTGGAAAAAAGTTAAAAAGTGCTAGAGAGGAGAGAGGTATGTCTCAAAGAGGTTTGGGGCTTGCATTAGGATTATCTGATAAAACAATAAGTTCATATGAATCTTGTAGATCTTTCCCTAACTTAGATGTTTTAACTAAGATTTCTGATATTTTGGATAAACCTATTGAATATTTTGTTTCTTCTTCAAAAAAGGTTCAATTAAACGATTTAATGGATAAAATTGTAAGTAATCAAAATAATATTATTAAAGATATGAAAGAGATCCGCACCATTATTAAAATGGGGGAGTAAGCCATACTTTAATTTTCTTTGTAAAAAATGTAATAGATTTTTTCAGGATATATATAAAGAGAGCTGTTAAGAGCAAAACTCCCAAGATTAGAAGTATTACAAGTATTGTATACATGGTATCAACTGGTTGAATTACAAGTGATTTATTAAGAGAGATATTGTAGTTCACACTATTTGATTTGTTTGAATTATATTGCCAGGATATAACATTTACTGCTATATCAAAAGACCCTTCTTCCTCCGGTTTTAGAGTTGCTGAGTATGAGTATGTCTCTCCTCTATTAAGAGATACAAATTCAGAATGATTCTTTTCTAAAACAAACGAAGTAGGTATGTTCCATAAGATTTGTGTTTTTGATGAGTCTATTTTTGGTGTAATGTATATTGTAAATGGGATTTTTTTTGTTAGAGGACTTTGAATTCCTTTCTTTAACTCTAAATCAAAATACTGATTTGTGCTTGTAACAGTATTCTTTTTTTCATCAGAAATCTGAACTGATTCTTGTTCTAATTGTACCTGTGGCTCTGATAGTTCTAAATCGCTTTCCTGAGCGTTAAGAAGAGTAAATGAAAGAACAAGAATAAATATTGTGATTAGCAGTTTTTTCATTTTAATATATGTTTAATTCCTAATTTATATTTATGATATATATCCTCTGCTTCGTTAAAGGATATATCTCTATCCTTGTGTACAATTTCATTTCTTATTTTATGTACATCCCAAAGTTTTTGATAAAGGTTTCGGTCAAAGAGATTCTTAGCTAATTTAAGGTTATCACCACAAGGACTATCATTTCCGTACCAAATATTAAATGCTTTCCCTAGTAAGTTATCTAATCTAATAATGGCATCTCTTCTTGCATATACTTCAGTACTTTTCACTTGAATACTTATTTCTTCAAGTTTTTCAAATATTTTCTCCTTCTTCTTAAGAGGTATTTTCTTACTGTTAATATATGCAACAACAAAAAGGATAGTGATTAGTAAAAGAATTATTACAGTGATTAGTAACTGATTATCCATTTTTAAATTTTACCCTTTTAGAAATGAAATATATAGGAATGGAAACGATGATGTATGCCAGAAGTGAAAGTAATTTTGAAAATATTTTTAAGTTTGAATACTCTTTAATAATTTGGATATCTTTTTCAACAAGAATACCCTTTATTTCTTGGGTACCACTTACTGCATTCATAACGGTAGATATTTTTTCTTCTATATCTTTTGATGGAATATTAAATTTGATATCATAAGTTTGATTTGGCAGTAATATTATCTGTGAATTATTTTCGATATAGTCTATATATTTTGTTATATCCGGATTTGATTTAGATATATTAAAGAGATCTAGAATGGTATTACCGGTATTTTTTACATTTAAAAAACCTACAAGATAGGGGTCTGAGATGTTAAAAGGTTGAAGAATTAAATCTAATTCAAAATTATGAATTACCTCCGGTTGTTCTTTAACTAATTCAATAGTTAGATCTTCTGTAGTAAAAAATCCTAATTTAGGTGTATTTGGATTAGAATATCTATAAAGTAATGTTACATGATCTTTCATATCTTTTTTCCAGAGGGGTGTATTAGAATAGTCTTCTAAAAACGGTTCTACAATTATCCAATTGTTATGTTCTTTATCATAGTATTCTGCCCAATAGTGGTACATACCATTTGAATCATAGTTTGAGATACTACTTACGTATCCTATTACAAACCTTGAGGGGATATTAAAGTATCTATAAAGGGAGATGATAGAGTCTATATAATCTTCACTAGTAGATTCACCTTGTTTAAGGAGAGTCTCCTGCCCTCCTAGTCGCTCTGAGCCAGAAAGAGACCCTATTGATTGAGTATTAGGTGTTAAATTTTCAATCACATATTTATATATAGCTTCGTAAAGAAGGTTTTTTTCATCAGAAGTTTTCAGATCATTGATATTAGAAAATGTTTCAGGAATATTTAATCCATATGATTTAATATATCTATTAACATGTCTTATCAATGATGTATTAGTAACTTTCCAAAGAGAGATCTCTTCTAGATTTAAATTTTGTGTATATGGATATACCGAGCTATACATAGAAATATATCCCTCAATGTTTACATCCATAGTACTTTCAGGAGCTATTCCATATTGTAAGATGTAATTCCCATCAATATCTTTATATGCTTTATCTGGTTGGGGCTTAATATTTGTAATTGAGATATGTTGTTGGTTATTATTTATAGGAAGGGATATTTCGGATATTGTTGTTTCTTTTCCAGAGTTTGTAATATTCTTCTTTATTGTATATTTATAAATAACCTCAGTACCAAAAGCTATTTTAACCTTTTGGGTATTAGGGGTTTCAGTTTGAATAAGTATTTTATCCTGTCTACTATCGATACTGATTACTGTTGCAGAGCTCCAGGATATATTCCCAAGAGATGAGGGGTATGATAGGGTAAATTCTTTTGTTGTTGTATTACCAATTGATGAAAGTAATGATATTGTATTTCCAACTAATGGTTTTGAGTAAGAGATTTTTAAAGTAATGGGTTTGTCTGGATATATAGGTGAGTTTTCTAAATCGATAACTAAGTCAGTACCTGTATTACTTTTATGAATTGTAGGTTCGAGCTTAACATTTCTATTTACTGAAAATACTTCGGGTGTAATATTTTCTTCTGGAATAGATACTGTGTAGTATGTAACAACTGTTGATGAGGATTCAGTTGTTAAAGTAAGATAGATTGTTGTATTCAGGGTGTTTCCATCCCAATCATGATTGAAAGAGGAGGATACATTCAAATCAGAGGAGGCACTGATATTGGTTTTTGGAAAAAACGGAAGTAAGAGAAATAGGATACTAGATATTAATAGAGTCTTGTTCAAATAGCCATTTAAATTTCTCATACTTTCTCATTATTTGTTTTACAATTGGAGTATGATTTTTAACTCCATATTTTGAGAGAATAGCTTGGGTATCAATTTTCTCAGGTTCTTGTACTATTTTATATTCTGGATTTCTTACAGTTTCCTGTTTAGCATTCTTTCTAATTATATAATAGGACATTCCCCTCTTATCATCAAGAACAATTCTTGGTTTGGCTTTTCTTGAGTGCATCTCAAGTACAATTAGATTAGAATTTTGTCTTGAGTTAATGATAGTACATGTGTATCCTTGAGGAACAATTATCTTTTGTCCTCTTTTTATTATTATCTTTATAACTCTATTATTTAATGGTGAATCATATTTTTGTAATAGGATGATTCCACCTCCGTAAGCTACTTCTAATATTCTTGGATATCTTTTGCATCTTGTTGCAAATGTTTTTGCGAATTCTATTCCAGCGAGATTTGGATATATTAAATACATATTTATCCTAATATCCTTGCTCTTAAATACATCGTCCTTATCCAAATCTTTATACTTTTTATAAAAGATTTGTGGACAATTTAAATCTTCATTAAGTAATTGAGATCGAATATCATCTATACATATGATAGATGTTTCCGATACAGACAATCCTTGGGGCAAGAGGTCTTCTCCACTGTAAAAAACCGGCAATCCACTGGATTGCTTAAGGTCAATTTTTGCCATATGAGGGTATTATATCATAAAGAGATTAATCTGTCTTCTTAATGCTTTTTGATAGTTCAGAGAATATGAACCCAAGTATAGCAAGAAAGATTAAAACAATTATTGGAGTTAATTCTATTCTAAATCTATCGAGATATATTTCTTTAGGTACAATCCCTTGAAAGGGTAGTATTAAAGCATCAGAAATATTGTATATCCAACTAACAAATATATGGGTTTGATTAGCTCTAAGTATTGAAAGTATTATCCTAAAAATAACAATGGTTTCTCCAAATGAAATTAAAATATAGAGTAATTTGAATAGTATAGACATATTAATATATTAATTAAGATTATCTGCGTAGTATTTTAATTCTCTCATATATCTTGATACACCGTTAGCCCATGCATGTGCAGGATTTACCCAACAGGGAGGACAGTAGTACTGTTCAATTTGGTAAGGTGATAGAGATATACCATATCCTTCTGATAGTCCTCTTGTTACCTCAGCAATTGAGGCATTCCAAGATTCAAACTGACTCCATCCTTCTGGATTTTTGTTTATACCTCTCCATCCCCATGCGTTATGGGTTCCTTTGGGTATAATATTTCCAAATGAAGATTCAACTCCACTTATTGATGCAACTAATCTCCAATCTAAGCCATATTTATCTGCTTCAGTTATAAAGGTTCTAGAGTAGGGGTACATGGGTGAATTGTAATCAAAAAGAAATTTTTGCACAGCAATTACTCTTGTATCCTCCGTTTGTATATTTGTCCTATCAGTACCTCTCTTGATCATATCAGAATTAGTTAGTGTATCGATTGTGTATTCGTTTGTATATATTTCCTGTCCATAGAGAGGAGTAAGATAATTTAATGTTACATCTTTATTTTCTCTTACGGCGTTTAATATTGAATTACTTATTAACCCTTCAATTAGAGGTGATATTAAGAAAAAATAAATTAAAGAAAAAAGAACAAATAGAGAGATTCTAAACAGATTAGAATTTAAGAAACTCTTTCTAGGACCTACTTTTTTAATCATACTTGAAATGTACATACCATCCATAATAATCTAGTATATCAGAACTAGATGAGCTATTGAATTAATGTTTACACATTTACATCTCCATTCAGAGTACTCTCTGTTGGATGCTACAATAAGATTGCCTGACCTTGTAAAGAAATTGCAAGATAGTGGAATGAACTCCTGTGCTTTAACAGACCATGGGAGTATGTATGGTATATTGAAATTCAAAAATGCAATGAAAGAGGCGGGTCTTAAACCGATACTTGGTTGTGAGATATATATTGCTCCAAGAGAGATGAGTAAGAGAGATTTTGGGATTGATAATAAGTATTTTCATTTAGTACTTTTAGCTAAGGATCTAAAAGGATATAAGAATCTTGTTAAGATTGTATCTTTAGGTCATATGGAGGGTTTCTACTATAGACCAAGAATAGATATTGAAACACTTTCAAAGTATACAGATGGATTAATAGCTCTGTCTGCATGTCTCGCTGGTCCCATTTCTACTCCTCTTTTAGAAAACAACTATGAGAAAGCACTGGAGAGTGCAAAGGTATATGCCAATCTCTTTAAAGATAACTTCTACATAGAAATTCAAAGAAATGGAATGGAAGAACAGGTACTTGTTAATGAAGGACTAATTAAAATCTCTAAGGAATTAAAATTACCACTGGTTGCTACATGTGATTCTCACTATTTAAATAAAGAGGATGCTGATATTCAGGAAATACTTTGGTGTATTGGAGATGGTAAGTTATGGGATGATCCACTAAGGAGAAGGATGCCTACTAATGAATTCTATGTTAAAACTCCGCAAGAGATGGAGAAACTGTTTTCTGATATTCCTCAAGCTATTAAAAATACACAAAAGATAGTTGATTGTATAGAGGATTTTGATATTACATTTAAGAGAGTAGAGCCCCATTTCCTAGATTTACCAAATGGAGATACCTCTGAAACATATTTAAAGGAGTTAACATTAAAGGGTGCTAAAAAGAAGTATGGGAAAATAACCAAAAAGTTAAAGGAAAGGATTGAATATGAGTTAGAGATTATTAATAGCAAAAAATACAATGACTATTTTTTGGTTGTTAGAGATTTTGTACTCTTTTGTAAAAATATTGGGATAGTAGTTGGTATGAGAGGATCAGGATGTGGATCTGTTGTAGCCTTTTGTGTAGATATTACAGATGTTGAACCAATATCATGGGAGTTGTATTTTGAGAGATTCTTAAATCCTGAGAGAGATTCTCCTCCTGATTTTGATATAGATATAGCTGATCAAAGAAGAGATGAGCTATTAAAGTATACCATTGAGAAATATGGAATAGAGAATGTTAAACAGATAGGGACATTTAGTAAGTTACAAACCAGACAGGCTATTAAGGATGTTGGAAGAGTGCTAGGTATCGAACTTTCTACAACAGATAAACTGGCAAAAATGGTTGAGATTCTTTTTGGTAAATCCAAAGATATCGACTATATGATGGAGCATAATCCTGAGTTTGAAGAGATAATTAATTCATCTGAAACGACTAAGAGGCTAGCAGAGATTGTTAGAAAGGTATCAGGTATTTGTAGAGGAATTTCTACTCATGCCTGTGGCATTATCGTTACTCCAGACCCTGTTGTTAATTACTGTCCAATTCAAAGAGATGCACATGGAGGGGGTATAGGTATGACTCA
>CAZQRG010000020.1:0-7930 GCA_964595745.1 uncultured Candidatus Saccharibacteria bacterium
AGCCTAGCACCAACACTACCAACCTCTGGTAACTGAGCATACTCTAACATAGATTCTAACCAATTATCATTTAAAACCTTAATATCATTATTAAGAAGTAACATATATTCCCCATCTATTCTCTTAACTGCCCAGTTATACAACTTACCAAAATGAAAAGACTCCTTGTAATCTATTACCCTAATATTTTTCTTCTTACCTATCTCTTTTAAATACTCTAAAGTCTTCTCTTGATTAGAACCGTTATTCACAATCACTAACTCAAAATTACTATACTTAGTATTCTCTATTACACTTCCTACTGCCCTTTTCAAATACTCTACCTTATCCTTAGTAGGCATAACAATACTAACCTTAGGAGTATTAATAATATCAAACCTAACCCTCCAACTACCCTCAAAAGGACCCTCTACTACCGTACCCTTAAGTTTTCTTCTCTCTAAATATCTCTCTAACACTTTTTTCTGATTGGAGTATGCCCAATCCTTAGACCCGCTATTTGATAATGCAGTTGACCCAGGATACACCCTCCAGTGATAAAGAATCTTAGGAATATGTATAACCTTCCAATTACCCCTAGTTACATACCTTAAAACTAAATCCCAATCCTGAGCACCCTCTGTCCCCTTAACTAAACCACCCAACTCTTTAACTATATCTTTTCTATAGCATGTTATATGAGTTGTATACATCTGAGATGTTAACGTATGAGGAGACCAGTCAGGCCAAAAGGATGGATCATACCTTCTTCCATTTATATCAATCTTATCAAAATCACTATACAAAAATTCTACCTTAGAATCCTCATTAATACTCTTAGCTAATTCAAGTAAACAATTAGGAGATATCTCATCATCACAATCCATAAAAACAATATATTCACCAGTAGCTAAACTCAATGCCTTGTTACTATTCTCAATAATATTAATACCCTCTACATCAATAGTAGAAAATTTTACTTTTTTAGAGAATCTTTCTTGAAAAGATTTAAGATACTCTCTAGTCTCTTTTACATTCTCGCAAGAACCATCAGAAATACAAATCTCCCAATTCTCATAGACTTGGACTGTAATAGAGTCTAGGGCTTTACTAAGCATCTCCTCTGACTTATTCCATACAGGAAATATGATACTAAACTTAGGCTTAACCTTAAGCTTAGAAACATCCTCCCTCATACTTTCTTCATTAAGATACTTCGACTCAATATTTTTCATCCACTCAGTATACAAATGCCTATTCAATCTACCTGTCTTTCCTCCTGAAATAGTAAACCTATATATCTTCTTAAAACCTTTTTTTAATAACGGAATATATCCCTCTTTTTTACCAATGTTTTTTGCCTGTGCAAAATATATTGGTACTCTACCTATTACTCTATTAAAAAGTTCTGATATTTTCATAAAACTAATTAAAACTCTTAGTATATCTATCAACAATATCCTTTGGCTCTCCAATTTCATAGCTCCTATCCTCTTTTAACCAAAGAACCCTATCTGAATACTTCTCTACAGAATTTAAAGCATGAGACACATAAAGGATTGTCTTAACACCCATAATACTATCAAAATATTCATAGCACTTCTTTTGGAACTCAGCATCTCCTACAGCTAGTACCTCATCTAATACCAATATATCTGATTTAACCTTAATAGCTATTGAAAACGCTAATCTTACAGCCATACCAGAAGAGAAGTTTTTTACAGACATATCTGCAAAATCTCTTAACTCAGCAAAATCAAAAATACCATCAATATATTCATCTAACTCTCTTTTTGTTAAACCCAGGATAGTACCATTAAGATATACATTCTCCCTTGCACTAAGCTCAGGATTAAAACCAACACCCAACTCTAAGAAAGGAACCAGTAAACCATTTACCTTTACTTTACCCTCATCAGGAACATATATCTGAGATACTATCTTTAAGAGGGTAGATTTACCAGCTCCATTAGGCCCTATTACACTAAAGAACTCACCCTTTTTAACATCAAAGGAAAGATTCTTTAAAGCTTCAAATTCCCTATACTGTGTCTTTTGAAAAGGATTAAGAAATTTATCCTGTAAGGTATTAGAATGTCCCTTAGTAGGAACCTTAAATCTTTTACTTACATTTTTTACCTCTATTGCTATATCTTCCATTTTAAAAATGTTCAGCTATTTTTAATATATGTTTCTTAAAATACAAACTACCAACTATTACTAGAATAATAGAGAATATAAGTGCACCTAATACAAAATCTAAGTGAATAATATTTTGATGTGTTAAAGCTTCTCTTACAGACTGAATAAATATTGCAATAGGGTTGTATTTAACAATGAACTGATATTTCTCAGGAATCATCTCTACAGGAAAGAACACTGCAGAAGCATAGAACATTAACTGTAAAACTAACTCCATAATGTGGGCAAGATCTCTAACATATACCATCCATATACTTGTAAAAAATGCTATACCATACATACCTAAAAACATAGTAAGCCCTATTAGAAATATATATGATACACCTACAACAGTAAAATCTATCTTAAGTACCATCCCTATTATTGCTATGATAATGAGGTTAATACCAAAGTTAATCAATGACATCGTAAGAGCACTAATAACTACAATCTGCCTTTTGAAATTAATTTTAGCTATTAACTCAGCCCTTTCCATTATTGAACCCATACCCCAAGTAATACCCTCATTAAAGAATGTAAATATTACCAAACCAGAAAGTAAGTATACTGCATACTGGTTAGGAGTAAGATCTCCAACTCTTCCAGATATAGCAGAAAAAACTATATAAAGGATAATGAACATAAAGAAGGGTTTAAACAGTACCCAAAAAAATCCTAACAAAGACCCCTTATACCTCATCTTAAAGATAGTCTTAACAAACTGTTTGTATAGGTCTATATCGTTTCCTCTCATTCTTTTTTCTTTAAGAACTCTTTTAAAGTAATATCTTTGGAATATATTAATTTCCAAACAAACCAATTAAAAATATACCAAAATGTTTCTGTTAATGCTATCAGAAATCCTAATCTACTTCCAATACTAATATACCTATTTTTCATATTCATAAGGTTTGTTTTTCTACTACCCAATGAATATGAAGTACCCATATGATCGTGATATACAGTACTCTTACCACAATAGTATAGTTTGAAACCCAAATCTCTAATCCTTAAAGAAAGGTCAACATCCTCATAGTACATAAACATATGAGGATTAAAACCACCTACAGAATCCCAAACCTCTTTTCTTATTAACAAAGCACCCCCACATAGTCCATCAACCTCCGCAATGGTATTAAACTTCTCACTATCAATCTCTCCCTCGTATCTATCATATGCTAAATAGTGTTTATCTATCTCTAACCCAGCAGAGTTAATTACATACTCCCCATCTCTTTTTTTAGAATATAGTATCTTAGATCCAACTCCCCCTATCTTTTCATCTATTTTAAATACCTCTACCATCTCGCTTAACCAATCACCTTTAACCGTAACATCATTATTCAAAAACAGATACGCATCATAGTTAGGATACTGGGAAACTCCCAAGTTATTACCTCTTCCAAAGCCAAGATTAATGCTACTTTCAACAACCTTAACACTTGGAAACTCTCTCTTAATATCCTCTACACTGTTGTTTGATGAACCATTCTCAACTACAACAATATCAAAATCTGTGTACTTAGTATTAATAACAGAGGGTAAATGTTTCTTAAGTAGTGCAAGACCATTAAAATTCAATACAACTATTAAAATTTTCATCTCTCGATTATACATTCTTAATTAGAAAATGACTAACAAACACATGGTATTATATGCTATATTATTAATATATAACTTATATATTAAACAATAATGTTTAAATTAAAAGTAAGCTCCATATTACTATCATTTCTCTTACTACCACTACTATTTATATCCCCTACCCATGCTGCTAAATTCGAGACAGGAGACTATACCCTAGATAATCAATCCATTGTAGAAGACGACCTATATATCTCTGGTGACACAGTTAGAATAAATGGAGTAGTAGATGGAGACCTAGTTGTATTTGGTAAAAATATTATGATAGATGGAACTGTAACAGGTGATATGTATCTCTTTGGAACAACAATCTCTGTATCTGGAAATATATATGGGAACTCAATACTAGGAGGATCAAATGTAAGTATGGCTGGAACATATGGAGGAAATATATACATAGGATCAGCAATGGCAGATATAGACGCAAGTATATCAAAAGATATAGCTGTATTTACTGGAACCCTAAACTTAAGTGGAACTATTACAGATGATGTAAGAGTAGCTTCAGGCCAAGTTGTATCAGATGCCGCTGTTGGAGGAGATTTTTTGGTTGGAACCCAAAACTATACAATAGACGAAAATGATGTAACTGGACAGTTAGTAGTTGGAACAAGTGAACTATGGCCAAATCAAGATAAAGAAGATTTCACCATATCCACAAACGATTTTCTAGGATTTAACATTGGTATGTCTATCGCCGGCTTTATTGGAATGTATATCGTAGGTGTTCTCTTAATATTAGCTGCACCTGTTAAGACATTAAAAATAGAAAAAAAGATTATATCATCATGGACAGAGGTATTAAAAAGCTACGCAATTGGAATAGTAATACTATTCGCAATGCCATTACCAATCTTTATCCTCCTCATTACAGTAGTAGGAGCCCCCTTAGCATTCTTAATATTGGGAGTATTACTCTTCCTATCTCTCTTTGGAACAGTATGGGCAGAGTCAGCAATAGGACAGAGAATATTACAATTAACTAAACAGAAAGATAACGGAAGATTCATATCACTTCTAATTGGTAGATTAATATCTGTAATAGTAAGACTTATTCCAATTGTAAGAGGTATTTACTCTCTCTCTTTAATTGCAGTTACCATTGGAGCTGTTGCAAGAACAAAATATGAAGCAGTAATGCTTTCTAGAAACAGTACTAAGAAAAAGGAAGAGAAGAAGAAATAGAAAATAAAAAAGGGAGCATATGCTCCCTTTTATTTCATAATCACATACCCTACTTAGCTAACATCTCATCTAATATAGCTTTGAATGACTCATATGGATATGCACCAGCTATTAACTTACCTGTAACATTACCCTCCTTATCCAATACCCCTATTACAAACCCTGGAGTACCCTGTACACCAGCTTTACTTCCATCTGCGATATCTTTATCTATCTGTGCCTTATACCTATTCTCTGTCATACATGTATTGTACTTTGTCATATTTACTCCTAACCCTTGTGCAACAGCTGCTAACTCATCAGTAGATTTTTTTGAAAATCCTTGAGTATAGAAATCAAAATATTTCTTAGCACCAGCTAACTCATTAACACATAAGCCTGCATTAGCACTCTGTACTGCTATCTCTCCATGAAAATCTAATGGGAAGTTTCTTACAACATATATGATCTTTCCTGTATCTACATAATCTTTCAAAATACTTGGTTTAGTCTCAGTTGCATGTCTTGCACAGTAAGGACATTGATAATCTGTATATTCAACAATAGCTACCTTAACCTTTTTAATATCTCCTAGATATGGACTATCTCCAATAGTTGTTGTTGCTGCTGCAAATTCATCCTTTGCAGTATCTGTGGTATCTGTATTTGTATTGGTATTGGTATTAGTATCTATAGGATTATCTTTTCCCTTATTAGTAAAAAATATAGCCCCAGCTATGATTAAACCTGCTACAACAATAGCTGCAGGAATAGCTAATGTATCAAGATTAATTACAATCTCATCATTACCTTTACTCTCTTTTACAATCTTTTTTTCTTCTTTCTTTTTTGTTTGTGGCATAGATATATTATTTAAATTTTAATTATAGGCAACGTATTCCAGAATCATATTTTATATACCTAAATATGTCAATAAAATGATAATATATGGGTATGGAATTAAATGTGAGAAACAGAAGAAGAAAAAAACCGAAAATATCCCTGTATATATTACTTTTCTTAATAGTATGTTCCGTAGGATATTTGTGTTACACACTCTTTTTTAAAAAGGATAATGAAATAGAACAGGAAGAGAATATCCCTATACAAACCGAGGAAGAAGAACAACCAAAGGAAGAAGAAGAGATACCCCAAGGGCCTGCATACCAAGAACTCTTTCCTGTACTAGATGAACAACAGGCATATGTTGTTGTACCAACCACTATTAAAGAGGATAACCCAGCCACATTGATAATATATAGTCATGGATCAAATACTACTGTAACACAGAATATGGAAGATCAATTTATGAAAGATTTACAACAGTATGGAATACTATTTACCCAATACAACTATATATTCTCCGCATCTAATCAGCACGGTGTAAACTGGGGAAGTAAGGCATCCATACAAGATACTCTTAATCTTAAAAATTGGGTAGATGAAAATTACAATATTCAACCAAAAATATACCTATTAGGATTTAGTATGGGAGGTTTACCAACTATGAACTTTGCAACTACATACCCTGATATCATTTCTAAAATCGCCCTACTTGCACCAACTGTTAAATCATCAGAATGGAATCAAGCAAGAGCAGATAAACTCGAGGGGATAGAAATTAAACTATGGCATGGTAATAAGGATGTTAATGTTCCTTACTCTTACTCTACTTACTTTGTAAAAAAATTAAGTGCGTATGGTAAAGAGATAGAGTTTATTACATTAGAAGGTAAAACACATTTTGATATAGATACGGAGTATATGGCAGATATATTAGAATTCTTTCAAACTAACTAAAAGATAACTCCCTCATAGAATTCTCCATCTCTTCTTTAGAAAATGTCTTCCTATGATTAATTTCTGATGGAATTTCAGTGTCTCTATATATCGGTTTAACATGTATATGAGCATGAAAAATCTCTTGTCCAGCTTTACTTCCGTTATTTTGATTTATTAATATCCCCTCAGGCTTATACTTCTCATTCAAATTAATAGATACTTTTTTAACTATTTTTGCTAAATATTCAAACAACTCCTCGGGAATATCTAAAATCCCCTTATAATGTTCTTTTGGAAGTACTAATGTATGCCCTTTACTAAGTGGATTAATATCTAAAAACACAAACACCTTCTCATCTTCATATATCTTGTATGAGGGTATCTCACCTTTTACTATCTTACAGAATATACAATCATCCATATTAGTTATAAATGATAAATAATTATCCTACTCCAATATGTTAATTTCTCTGTATTAGTTTTTAAATACTCTAAACTAACAAACCCTATATCCTCTAAACCCTCCTCTTTAACATGTACCTCCATACCATCTAAATCAAAAATATATACTAAACCAACATGAACATGGTTAACTGGATTTTCATCCTCAATATATACCAATCCTAAATACTCCCTCTTTAATACCTTACTTTTTAATTCAACCTCTTCAGAAAGCTCTCTCTCAAGTGCAACAGTAAAAATATCTTCATCTTTTTTAATATCAATCTTCTCTATATGTCCACCCAAAGGCAAAGGACAAAGAGAATTTAACCTCTCTTCATTTCTTTTAACCTGCCTATGTAAAAAATATTTCCCTTTATACCTCAATATTACTTGGGCAATAACCTGTTTGTATTCAGGATCTTTCTCTAAATCCTTTCTAACTCTAAACTCACTATTCTCTCTTAATAGCTGAAGATATTTCTCCTTATCAGATGACATAAACCCATTCCATTTAGTATCTTTAAAAAGAGTATCCCCCTTTATACACAGTATTTTCTCATCCATATATTTTACTATTCAATTACAATTGCAGTTGAAGGACACATATCATGAGCCTCCTGTACTTTACTTTCTAATTCCTTAGGTACATCCTTACCCTTGAATTCTTCCTTAACATCAACTGTTCCATCCTCTTTCATTTCAAAAACCTCTGGACATATGGCAACACATGAACCAC
>CAZQRG010000021.1:0-7879 GCA_964595745.1 uncultured Candidatus Saccharibacteria bacterium
AGATCCCCAATTACACCAATTATAGTTGTGTTTCCATCTTTAATATATTTAATTAGGGCAGCCCCATTACTATTAAAAGAGGGTATGATATTTTTTACCCAAATAGGTAAATCTAACTCTGAGCTATCTGAAATTAAGTCAAAGGTTAATGAGTTAATTCCAAGGTTAGAAAGTATCTTTTCAAGATATTTTTTAACTTGATAGTAAGGATTTCCCTCAATAATATTGTCTCTAGAACAGAATAGTAAACTAAGATGCCAATCTTCTTTTGGTAATTGGAAGCTATCAACATACTCTTTCTGATGAGGGATATTTAGTTCATAGATACTAAATGGAGATATATTTTTTTGTAGATTGAATTTCCCTTTCTCTAATAGAGAGGTAAGAAGTGAGGTTCTCATAAATTCTAATTCAGGAGAGAGTGAATTTTTAATATGAAAAGCAAGGTTAGGATCTTGGTTTGCACTATTCAATATTTCTTTACTTGTAAAACTGTAAGTATCTAATTCATTACAACCAGAATTAGATAATATACTACGTATTTTACTCTTTAAATCTACATTTTTGTTTATTGTAGTGGCTTTTGTATCTCTTAATGGAAGTTTAGGAACAATGTTTTCATATCCATATATTCTACCAATATCTTCATATATATCCTCAGGTATATATATATCTGTTCTAAATACAGGAGCAACTACAGTAATATATTCAGGATCTTTTGAAGATATTGTATATTCAAGATTCGTTAAAATCTTGGTTATTTCATCTTTACCTAAGTTTGTTCCAAGATGTGTATTTAATTTACAAATTGAAAAAGAGATACTCTTTGGAAGTAAAGGTTCAGGGTATAGATCAATTATGTTACTTGCAACAGTACCTTTTGCTATCTCTTGTATTAATTCAATAGCTTTAAGAAGTATAGGAAGGCATAGATGTGGGTGTTGTCCTTTTGTATATCTTGTAACAGCTTCAGTAAATATACCTAATTCCATTGATGTTTTTCTAATACTAAACTTGTTAAAATTTGCACTTTCAATTATTATCCTTTTTGTATCTTCATCTATTTCTGTATCCATTCCCCCTATTACACCTGCAATTGCAATTGGGTTAGTTGAATCTGCAATAACCAGATTGTTATTACTTAGTTGAACAGTATTACCATCTAGTGTATGAATCTTTTCTTCATCAGTAGCAACTTTTACAGTAATATGTGCGCTATTCTTACTATTAATATCTTTTGATACTAATTTGTCATAGTCAAAAGCATGTAGGGGTTGACCTGTGATAATTGAAAGATAGTTTGTAATATCTACTACATTATTAACAGGTTTAATACCGGATTTAAGAAGGATAGATTTCAACCATACAGGAGAGTTATCAACTTTAATATTATCCATAGAGACACACATATATCTAGGACATAGATTAGAAGCTTCGTTAACAACTGTAAGAGGTAATATCTCTTTATCTATATCAATATCAATATTTTCTTTTTTGTACCAATCAGGACTTATAAATGGGATTGCTTGTGCACTAGATATCTCTCTTGCTAATCCAATTAATCCAAATAGATCACCTCTGTTTGTTAAGGCCTTATTTTCGATATCAATTACAACATCATTCAATTCATAGAAATCTGCAAAAGGAATACCTACTTGTGCTTGAGAATCTAATACTAAAACACTAGTATGATTAGAACCTATATTCAACTCTTTTTCAGAACAAAGCATTCCATTAGATGAAATACCTCTCATATTTACTGTTTTAATCTTTAGTTCTTCTGAGGTTTGATATGTATATGGAACAATATATCCAGGTTTAATATATGCCACCTTATTACCAACCTCTAGTGTTTTATCTCCCGCTACAACCTGTATATCTTCTGATTCCCCAATACTAATTTTATATACTCCTAGTTTATCTGCATTAGGATGTTGTTCTTTCGAAACTATTTGTGCAACATATATACCCTCATACATCTTAGAAAGGTCTGTATATCCTTCTACCTCTCCAATTTTACTTGAGAGTATATGAAGTATATTTTCAAGATCAATATTACATTGAGAAAATTCTTTTATACTTTTTAATGGTAGCTTCATATATATTAAAATTGTCTTAAGAAATTTAGATCACCATCTCGTAACTTTCTAATATCAGATATACCTCTTTTAATTAATGTTAATCTATCTAAACCAACTCCCCATGCAAAACCTGAGTATTTTTCTGGATCTATTCCACCTGCAAGCAGTACATTAGGATGAATCATTCCACATCCCATTAACTCTATCCAACCACTATTTCCGCATGTACTACATCCTATCTTGTTACAGAAAGGACAGCTTATTACAAATTCGACATCAGGTTCAGTGAATGGGAAGTATGCAGGCTGCATTTTAATCTCTAACTCTTTTTCTAAATACTGTTCTAAATATTCTTTTATAACGGCTTGCATATTACCCATTGATATACCTTCATCAACATATATTCCCTCTATTTGATAGAAAGTATGTTCATGGCTAGCATCAGTTGCTTCATTTCTAAAACATCTTCCAGGGAGCACTACCCTTATTGGAGGGGGTCCAAATCTTCTTAGTGCCCTATTTTGCATGGTTGAGGTATGTGCTGGTAGAACAAGCCCCTCATCACTCCAGAATGTATCATACATGTCTCTAGCTGGATGTCCTTTAGGGAAATTCAAACTTTCAAACATATGAAAATCATCATCTATCTGTCTACTTTCTAATATATCAAAACCCATTCTTTGGAATATATTTAATATTTTCTCCAACTCTTGCATTAGAGGATGTGAAGAACCCTTTAGATCTAATATATGCGGCCTTTTTTCCTTTGGTACGTTTATATCAAATGGAGCAGTTGGATCTATTTTTTTACTATCATCAATTTTAATATCACTAATCTCTTTTTCCTTAATTTTTTCCTCTAATCCTTTTTTTAATTCATTTAAATCTTTCCCATACTGAGATCTTTTATCTGAATCGACATCTTTAATATCCTTAAACAGAGATGTAAGTAATCCTGTTTTTGAAAGATACCTCTGTTTTATCTCAGAAGATGAAAGGGAGTTAATATCAGTAAGAATATCTTTTTTAATCTTTTCTAAATCATTTACCATATATTAATCGTATGATGTTATCTTGAAAGTATACAATATTATATTTTAAAGAGTAAATTAATACAAAAAAGGACTCTATGTAGAGTCCTAATTAAATCAAAAAAATGACTCTACAGAGATTTAATTATAAAGGAGAAAACATCGGGATTATTAACTGCGATATCAGAAAGAACTTTTCTATTTAATTCACTATTCTTTTTCTTTAAACCACCTATTAAATCTTTATACTGTATATCATTAGATTTACATGCAGCACCAAGTCTTGTAATCCATAGAGTTCTAAATTGTGCAACTCTTTTTCTTCTATCGTTGTAAGAGTATTGACCAGCATGCATATATGCCTCATGAGCAACCTTATACAGTTTGCTTTTAGTCATTCTATAGCCCTTTGTTTTGGCTAATATCTTGTTATGTCTTCTTTTTCTTACAATTCCACCTTTGACTCTCATATATGTTTATGCTAAATTAACAACTTTATTTCGCATCTTCTTATCAGTTGTCTTATACACTATCCTATCATCACTCTGTCTTCTTTTTGACTTCCTTGACCTCTTTGTCTTCAAGTGACCCTGATGACTCTGTTTGTACATCATTTTTGCTTTCCTGTTCCCCTTTGGGTTGGATAGCTTTATCCTCTTTATTGCTGTTTTGTTTGTTTTTTGACGTGACATTCTTTTTGAAAGTGATTGAAATACTATTAAATTCACTCTTTGGCTCGGGTTCGATACTACTATATTCAGTAAAATTAGTCAATATCTCATCAAAGACCTGTTTCATCTGTTCGTATTGCTGTCGTCCCCTTTTTTGAGCTGTAATCTTTACAGGATGGCCCTTATCTAGAAACTCTTTTGCTCTTCTAATTCTTGTATTCATATCACCCACATCAATAACTGGACTAAATCTAAATTCTTTTAGATCTTTTATTTTCCCCGCCTTATTTTTTCTTAATTTCTTCTTCTGTTCATATATATATTTCGAGTAATCCATTATTTTACATACAGGAGGAGTAATATTTGGGCCGACCTCTACAAGATCAAGCCCAACCTCTTTTGCCATCCTTCTTGCTTCATCGGTATCTACCTCTCCTATATTCTCGCCTTTACTATCTATTAACAAAACCTTTGGAACTCTAATCCATTCGTTTACTTTGGTTCCAAAATCTTTCTTGGGTTTCTGATTGTTAAAATCCATGTATTAAATGTATATAAATAAAATTATTTATGTTTCTTGGTTCTAATCTCTTCTTGGAGATAGTCAAGAAACTCTTGAGTTTTCATTAGTCCTATCTCTTTGTTTAATCTCGATCTTATTGATACAGTATCTGTCTCTATCTCTTTATCTCCAATGATAACAAGGTATGGGATTTTAAGTTTTTCTGCATCTCTAATCTTTGATTGCATACTTTTAGCTCTTTCATCTAAAGTAACTCTAATTCCATTACTGTCCAATGATTCATATATCTCTTTTCCATACTTATTATGTTTTTCAGAGATAGGAATAACAGTGACTTGATCTGGAGCTAACCAAAGAGGAAAATCTCCTGCATGATGTTCTATTAAGAATGCAAAGAATCTTTCAAAAGACCCAATTAATGCTCTGTGAATTACAAAGGGTTGCTTCTCTTCTCCATTTGCATCTATATATTTAATATCAAATTTCTCGGCCATATTAAAATCTAATTGAATGGTTGAGATAGAGTCTTCTTTACCATATACATTTACAGCCTGAACATCTATTTTAGGTCCATAGAAGGCAGCATCTCCAGGCATCTCTTCAAATTCAACACCTCTATCAACTAATACTTTTCTAAGTGTTTCTTCAGCTATCTGCCACTTATCTAAATCACCTGAATATTTATCAGGGTTTTTCTCTCTATCAGAGAGGGATAGTCTAAATCTATATTTATTAAATCCGATATCTTTGTAAAAGATATCAAGTAAATCTAAAGTCTCATTTATAACCTCATCTAATTGCTCTGGTGTACAAAATAGGTGAGCATCATTTTGAGTAAAACCTCTTACCCTTTGAAGACCATGAAGTTCACCAGTTTTTTCATATCTATATACAGTTCCGAATTCACCAAGTTTGTATGGTAAATCTCTGTAGCTTTTCTGTTCTAGCCTATATACCATCATACCTGCTGGACAGTTCATTGGTTTAAGATAGTAATCCTCCTGATCTACCTTAATCGGAGCATACATTGATTCTTTATAGAAATTAAGGTGTCCAGAGATTTCAAAAAGTTCTCCTCTATTAATATGAGGAGTTAATATGTGTACATATCCGTGCTTTCTTTCAAGTTCTAACATGTAGTTTTCTAATATCCTTCTAATGGTATATCCTCTTGGTAACCATACTGGTAACCCCTGCCCTATCTCGGGGATGATGGCAAAAAGCTTAAGCTGTTTACCCAATATCCTATGGTTATACTTTTCGGCATCTTCGAGTTTTTGTAAATACTCTTTTAACTCATCTTTTGTTTCAAATGCAGATCCATATATTCTTGTTAACATCTTTTTATGCTCATCACCTTTCCAATATGCACCAGCTGTCTTTATAAGTTTAATAGCTCCAATATCGCCAGTATCTTCTATGTGTGGACCTCTACACATATCTACAAATTCACTGTCTCCTGTAACAAAGAAACTAATCTCTTTATCAGGTATTTCGTCAAGTAGCTCAAGTTTGTAATCTTGGCCAATCTCTTTTAGATATTTAATAGCATCTTTACGTTTCATAAAGGTTTGAGTTATTTGTAGCTTCCGTTTTATAATTTTCTTCATCTCCTCTTCTATTGGTTTAAGATCTTTTTCTTCGATAGGTTGAGAGAACTCAAAGTCATAGTAGAAACCGTTCTCAATAGCTGGTCCTATACCCAGTTTTGCATCTGGATACAGTTTAAGTACAGCATGTGCAAGTACATGGGAAGCTGAGTGTCTCATTTTCTCTATTTTATTTTCTTCATTCTGTTCCATATTTTTTTAATACATAATTAAGATATATTGATATTTTGCAAAAAACAATTGCATGAAAACTTTGACATTAAAAGCATGTTTGATATACAACCTTTGTAATTTTTGATCCATTAAAACCGAATTTCTTGTACATTGAGAACATTTTATGACTTTTAGCACTAATTTGCAATCTAATCTATTTAACAATGAAAAATGATATTGAATTTAAACCAAATTCATAAGTTTCTATTCTTTTAATATATTTTAACTCTAATGAATCAATGGGATATCTTCGAGGATGTTTAATTATCATTGCACCTTTAAATCTTTTACAATTGGGATTTCTAACAGCTGGAAGAAATAGCAAACTTTGATTTATTATCTCTTCCATTTTCTTTAATCTTTTTGTGTTATATAGTTTATATGGAGGATCTAAAAATACAATATCATATGTTCTATCACTCTCTGCATATCTAAAAAGGAAATCTTCAACCTTTGATCTAACTATATCAGCTTGAGGAAGAAATCCCGTATGAGCAACATTCTTTTTAATAATTAAATCTGCATGTTTAGAAGCATCTACAAATGTTACCTCTTTTGCTCCTCTGGAGAGTGCTTCTAAACCAAAGGATCCTGCTCCAGCATACAAATCTAATATAGTTGTATTAGCAATCTCCTCTCGTAAGACATCAAATATTCTAACTTTCATTCTATCTGTTAGGGGTCTAGTATTTCTTGGTATCTCAATTTTAAAGTTTTTAGCTTTCCCAGCTGTTACTCTAACAAAAGTTAATATTGTGGGTTCTTTACTTAAGAGTTTTTCTTTTAGAAATGTTTGTTCTCTCTGGTCATACTCTTCCCAGCTTTCAACTTTGTGTTTACTTTTTTCCTTTCTTAATTTTTTAGGTGAATCGAATTTTAAGCTCATAGACGCTATTATACTAGTTTATCTTCACTCCTTCCATCTTAACCCCTTCAAATCTTACATATTCACTATTGTCCAAAAAATCAACAAAAGTTCCAGTACTTGACCACCCACTTACATTGTCGTCTATATCCCAGAATCTTATCCTCCAGTAGTATGTTGTATTTGAAGTACCTGTTAAGGTAGTTCCTGCATATGTGATATCTGGGCTATACTGGTTATTTGGTGTTGATGTCATAGAAAGTTTTCCAGAATTCCACATAACGGTACCGGTAAATGAGTTATTACTGTTAACATTTATTTCATAATATACTGCACTATCAGCGTTATTGTCTGTATGATATGCAGCAAAAGATGGTGTTAGCGAGAATATCTTGGTAGGATTAGTCATGCCATCTACTTTAATTGAGGAAGGTGAATTGGGAGGTCCCGACATAGTAAATTGAGCAGTAGAAGACCAGTTGCTTACTGCACCATTACTATCCCAGAACCGAATTCTCCAGTAGTAGGTTACTCCATTTGTAGTAAGAGTTGTTCCTGCATATGATATATCAGACGATCGGGTACCATTAGTAATTGAAGTTATTGAGGTTTGTCCAGAATTCCACATTGCCGTACCTCCAAAGTTCGAAGCAGTATTAACATCAATTTCATAGTAGTTACCTGTGTCAGAAGGATTTGTATCAGTAAACACAGCACTAAACTCTGGTGTTGTATCTACAACTTTGGATGGGTTAGTAGTAGATTCTGTTTGTAAACTACTTGGAGCATTTGGAGAAGTATTTGTTCCCATTGTAAAGTTAGCAGTAGAAGACCAGTTACTTACTCCTAAACTATCCCAGAATCTAATTCTCCAGTAATATATTG
>CAZQRG010000022.1:0-7865 GCA_964595745.1 uncultured Candidatus Saccharibacteria bacterium
ACTATATTAAGATCCCTACCATATTTTAATCTAGACATCTTTTTTATAATACCAACAACCTCAGGATTTGTTTTAAGATCAAAACCTGTCTCTGCAAAGTACTTTGGACCATACCTAGTATCCAGTGAGAAAGGACTTGGATAGCTACCATTACTTAACATCTTAACGTAATAGTGGGCCAAACTTTGATTAATAATATCGGTTGCTTTAACATAGGTTTCAAATTGAGGCTCAAGAAACTGAGCATCTTCACTACTACATCTTGTGATAAACAAAGAACCAACATTTCCAAATACCGCACTCTTAATATTTTCTGGTAACTGACCAATATACTGATGAGCTATTGTAAGGTTCAATTTATACTTTCTAGCCTCGGATAGTATTGAAGCGAATTCATCCGTTGTAAAATTTTGGAACTCATCGGCATAGAAGAAAAAGTCTTTTCTCTGGTCCTCAGGAACATCTTCCCTACTTAGAGCTGCAGCTAACATCTTTTGAACAAGTAGCAAGCCTAAGAAGGACATATTCTCCTCTCCTAAAGAACCCTTTGAAAGATTCACTATTAATATCTTCCCATTATCCATAATATCTCTAAAATCAAAAGACGATTGAGATTGCCCTATTATATTTCTAATAGCTAAGTTAGTTGTAAACTTATCAAACTTAGAGATAAAGTAACCTAAGCTTTCAGATTTAGTTTTTTGATCTGTTTTTGCTACCTGATCAGTCCAATATCTTCTTACAAGTTCGTCTTTAATTAAAGGTAACCATTTCTCTTGTACCCATCTCTCATCCTGCAACATACGAACTACCTCTATTAAAGTAGAACCTTCTACACTCATGGCAGTTAACATAGAGTTTCTAACTGCCTGCTGAAAAGCAGGACCTGTATATCCTTGATTATGGGGATCAAACATTTTTATAAGAAGAGCAATGAAACTATTTACAATCTGATGTTTATGTTGCTCGTTGTAATACTCCAAAATATTAATACCAAAAGGTCTTTCATAGTCCCCTGCATTAAAATATATGACATCATCAACTCTCTCTGGAGGAATTCTCTCTAATATCATCTCTGCTGTTTGTCCATGAGGATCAATAAAACATACACCATCACCATTGTAAATGTCTTGAATAATCATCCTGACCATTAGATATGATTTTCCTGTACCTGTCTGTCCAAGTATATATGTATGTCTTCTCCTATCGTCTCTCTGATAACAAATCGCTTTAACCTTATCTCGAAATACATTGTTCCCCACCCAAATAGTATCTTTTGAGTTAATATCTGAGCTAACCTCATTACTTGCAGGGATCTCTCTTGCAAGCAACCAATTAATATTTGGTGTTGTAATATCTTTATTAGGAAAATGGTATATAGCAGCAAGCTCTTCAACATTTAAAATACTCTTAGAATCTAAAGAGGGCCTTCGATATATAACATCATACATAAACTCTTTCTCTTTCTTACTTCCTTTAATATCGGATTTCTTAAATCTGTTTATACCTGGATTACTGTACTGATCAAACCCTGCAACAATATTATCCAAATGCATCTTAGCCAATGCCTCATCAGAAGCAGAGGTAACAATTCTAATATCAACTGCAAAACCATTCTTAGCAACTTTCTTACTAATAGCTTGAAGTTTCTCTTCACTTACATTCATTTTCTTTTTCTCAGGATCCGAATTATTATTCTGAACCTTTTTAACAAAACTCGAACCATTCTTTTGCCAACTACCACCACTAGGAGATATGACTATTTGAACCATAGCACCCTCTCCATTAGACATCTTACTTAAAGTGCTTAATATATTTGCTAATGGGTCTCCTGTAAAATCTTCAACAACTTTAATAGGACAGTAACTTTCTTCCTCTAATCCTAATCTCGTAAAAGCTACTTTCGAATTCTCATCGAATATATTGTAATCATCTATCTTTTTTACCTCTGCATCCTGATATGAACCTAATATCTGTTTTTCTACATGCTCTGCGAATTTCTTTGAACTGTATACATAAAACTTTATTTCACCCGGTTTAGCAACAATCTCAAAACTAATACTGTTGTTAACGGTAAAGTTTTCTGCAATACCCTTTCCCTTACCACCTATTCCTGCTAAATTAGAAAACATCTTTTCTGCAACTCCTATCTCTGTTTCGTTTCCTCTTGGAACTCTTATCTCAAAAAGAGCCCATTCCTTAGCTTTCTCATTCCTATCTTTCCTTCTTAATCTGTCCTTCACTTTTAAAAATCCTAATACCCCTAATGAAAGAATTGCTATTACAAAAAAAATCCAACCCCATGGGATGTTAATATCGTTATTTGTGAACTCTTCGTAAGAATCTTTAGGATACTCTACCGAATCTCCAACAACAATATCTTTATCAGAAGGTACTGGGCCCACTTGAGTTAAAATATATTCTTTCATAAAAGAATGGACAGACTAAACAGTTTATACAAAAGAATAACACATATATGAAGGAGAATCGAGAGGATATTTAAAGCTCAGAAGGTTCAACACCCTGCTCTTTTGAATCAATAACATTCTTCCAGGAAATCCCGGAATCAACACTTACTGGTCCAATCAATTTGCTTCTTGTAACAGAAGCTTCTTGTTTAATTGAGTTTTCATTTTGAATTGGAGATACAGGTTTTACCATTGGTTGAACGGTATTTCTATCATTAGTCTCAGAAGAAAAAACAGGAACCTCTGGGGATGGTGTTCCTATTTCTGATGCTACTGGTGTATTTAATTTTTCTTGAATATTTGTTTCTAACATAACCTATAACATTATATCATGTATTTTCTTTTTTCTACAAGTAACTCTCTATTTAAATCTCTCTCCTTCTCTTCTAGTTTCTTCTCATATCTTTTTTTCCCTCTAGCCAACCCTATCTCTAACTTAAATATCCCACCCTTTGAATATACTTTTAGAGGAATTAAAGTGAGATTCCCCTGTTTCATTTTGTTCTGTAAGTATATCAACTCTTTATTATTTATCAACAACTTTCTTGATCTAGCGGAATCATAATTAGACGAGCCATCAAATTTGTATCTAGGGATATCTGTATTAATTAACCATAACTCATTACTCAATACTTTAACAAAAGAGTCTCCCAAATTACACCTACCCATTCTAAGAGATTTAACCTCGGCACCCTTAAGTTGAATACCTACTTCTAATCTTTCTAATATTTCATAATTGTGAAGAGCCTTTTTGTTTAATATCTGCATCTCTAATTATATCATTACAGCTTGATTTTCCATATCGTCGTTCCATCTAGCATATATAGGTACTCTTCACTATAGTCGACTACAATATCTTTCACATTTTTCCATACATTACTCTCACTACCCTCAAAGACATACTGATTAAGAAGAAGATATTCATTTGGATGTCTTTTCTCTCCAGATTCTATTGGTTTTTCAAACTTTAATACTCTTCTGTCCTCGCCATCAAATATGAATAATCCATTATTTAAATTATCTACTGTATATCCATACTTTGGATTTTTAAGAGGCGTATCTAACCCTGTGAGTGTTATCGGTGCCTCTACCATTCCTTTCCCCGTACTTACATACCTATATATCCCGTTCTCTGCCTGAGCAAGAATATATACACTTAAATCAGAGAGTACATCGTTAGCTTTCGCATATTCATCTTTAGTGAAGTATGGTGAAGATAGACTATATCCTCCATCATAATTGATAGATTTTAGCAAACTCTTCTTCTCTCTATCTAATACATACGCATTCTCGTTATCAGTTAAAACAGCAAACTCTGCAATATCTTTCGCTCCAATACTTTGGATACCAAGACCGCTCAATTTGTTAAGAGATTTGAAACCTTCATTAGAAGCCTCCGCCTTTAAAATACCACTGGTTAAGTCTAATATAAATATCCCCTTTGGCCTTACATACACCTTTGATGGTTTATCCAAGACCTTATTTTCATCAGGAACATTCGCCACTTTCTTATCATACAAAGATATTGTAAATACGGACTTTGCTCCTAAATCGGTGATAACTAAATATTCATTTCCATTTGGGTCTCTATATATTCCAATATCATCTGGATTAGAATCTTGATTAAAATTAAAAGTATCATAGTACTTTTCTATTAAACCATTTGTCATTGAAACTCTCACCTTTTTAAAGAGAGAATCCTCTACCCCCAATACTTGACCTTTTAATTCATCGAATCTCTTTGTGTCCTTTACACTTAAATCCTCAGGTACCTTTGCAAGCTCACCAGATGCTTTAAATATATTAAGCTCAGCACTTTCCCTATCTGTTCCTATTTTAGACTGCGCATCTTTAAGCAGACCCTCTACTAATGTAAATACTTCATTTGCATTCTTACTCTTCTCTCTAGATTCTTTCTGATCAATGGTAAACTTAATCCCACCAACTAATACCGCGATACCTAGGAAAACAAGAACAACAATCTTTAATCTATGTAATCTTGTACCCCTTTGTTTATATCCATCAATTTTAAATTCCTTAAACTTGTTATTCTTTATCTTCCCAAATGTACTTTGAGAGAACTTCGCCGATACTTTCTTAAACCATCTCTTTTTCCCAAACCTATCTGATATACCCATCTTAATTGTAGAAGAGGATTTTTTAAGCAATGATCCTATTTTGCTTCCCACTTTATTTAATAACGGAGCAGAGAAAGAACCTACTTTAACAGCACCCTTCTTAATAAACGAAAGCTTCTTAAACATTTTAGTAAATATATCTCTTAAATCTCTTTCATCTTTTGCGGGTTTAAATATACTCTTTGGAACCTTAGTAACAGGAACATAGTCTGAGGTTGATGGTTCTTTCATAGGAATCGTAATCTTTCTTACGATATTCTTTACCTCAACTGGCAAGGGCTTTACTATCCCTTCTTCATCTTTATCTTTGGAAAAAACAACAAGTCCTGTATCATCCCCCACCTCTTTTCCTAATTCCCCTAAAGCAAATACTAGTTCATCCCTATCCCTTGCACTAATAAGTTTGTTCATATTTTCTTTAAGAAAACCCTTTGTCGAAGATATGACTAAATCCCCTGTTTCTATAGCGATGGCAGCTGTTTTTGCTTTCTTACTACTTAGCATTTCAAACACATCTACTAATCTTCCCTTTTTATATACAAAAATATCACTTTCTCCCAACACCCCTATATATATTCCCCCCTTATTAGCTACAAATATTGTGAAGTTAATATCAACGCCGTGCTCTCCAATATTGTTATCATTGATAATCAGTTGTTTGACTCTTCTTGTTGATTCTGTAAGTCCAAGTTTAAGTGATTCGTTTACGGAATCTGTTTTAGAATACTCAAATCCTTCGATTACTCCATCCCATGCAAACTTCGTAAGCTTATCTCCCGCAATCTCTACTTCTGATGAAATAAACAGTAATCCATACATATCTATTGCTGTATCATTTCTACCCCTAGCCTCTCTTTTATAGTTAAAAAGGCCTATGTATGAGGTTTTTAAATCTGAGTTGTTTATATATTTCGAAGTAGTTATGGGCATTTTTATCCTAATACAATTATTATTGTCCCTATTATACTAACAAGGAGAGAAATAAAAAGATTTATGTATACTAATGCTTTTACCTTTGAACTATTCTCTGACTCTACAGTATCCATTAATATTCTAACCTTAAGGAAAAGCATAAAGGCATAGAAGAGACATCCTAGAAGTACCAATATCAATGGTATTTTAAGGATATCTCCAAGTTTTAACAATGGGTCCCAATTTATCGATATAATATTTTCAAACATATTATTTCCCATATTAAATATTACCTTTCTGCTTCATTTCAAGTAAATCATTTATTACATCTTGAAGCTGTCTTGGTCTTGGAAGAATCTTTAAATGAAAATCTACCTCATGTCCTGCAGTGTCAATTTTTACATCACCTACATCAAGAATGTTCCCCCAGAAACCCATAGTTGTATGTGTAACATCCTCTATCTTTTCTAATTGCGCCTCAGCGTATGAGTGATAGAAAGCATTTTCCATTCTAACTACAACTATTCTCTGATCTGTAATAATGTTTACTGTATAGAACCATTTTAATAGTGTATTTATGAATATATTCATTGAAAGTAATATCCCTACTATTAATACTCCAATCTGAAGAGATAGAGACCCCAAGAAATCAAAATAACTAGAAAGCAAAATTATTACAATAGGTAATATTAAGAAAAGGAGAAAAAATATGTAATTAGTAATATATGCTATCCAATGTGTTCTAACAACTAATACAACCTCTTCTCCTGGGTCCTTCCCATAGAAGTTTAATTTTTTAGGAAATACTGAAAAACTAGTTAATGGTCCGTGGTTTTCTTCTTGAAATAGTCTGTTAACAAAAGATTTATCAACATTACTAAATTTCTTTGGAATACGTCTTTTACTATCTTTCATATTTTAACAATATCACAAAAAGGTACAGATTAACACTATATTTACTTCTTATGTATATTTATATGAACAAACCCACTTTGAGGTATTCTAAGATATCCTGGAGCACGAAGATTGTAAATTGTTTTAAAATCATTTCCAGATATTATGAAAGTTCCTGCATTAGTATAGAAAGTTACAGCATTTGTAGTTCCATTACTACTAGAAGCTATAGCAGAAGAAATTGATGTCACAGGTTTAGCGGCTAACGCTCTTAGCTCGGCGTATGTATATGGGTTACCAGAAGAGTGACATGCATCAAAGATAGGTACTATTCTACTATCTGATCTGTTATGTGCTGTCCAAACCTGGTATGCATTGATAAGGTCTGACATTTCAACCTGAGAAAGCCATGATGTTCTACCACACGTAGAGCTACTTTCACTGTAACCAGTTCTATACCATATTTTATAAAACCAGGAAACTCCAGAAAGCCTATCCCATGCCCTACTCATCCAATCTCCTGTATTTGTTCGATCTGTTGTATCCCAACCAACATTATTTACCCATCCTCCATGTACGGCAGCATACTGAGTAGAAAAAGGTTTGCCCGCACCATCGGTAAGGATTACTCCTCTTGTAGCTTGAACTGCTAATTTCCATGCACCTGTCTTCTGAGAAGGGCCTACAACTTGGCAAGATTCTGTTGTACATATAGCTTTTCTTCCATTCTGTGTATAGTTAATTGCATATGTTCTTGCAGCAATGGCTTGTGCTTTTAATACTTCCATTGGCCAAGACTCTGGTACTTCCTGCAGTCTTAAAAGATAGTCATCTTCAAAACTTAAAGTACCATACGTAGTAGTTGAGATATTTGCCATTATATTCTCCTCTTCCCCACCTATCACAACAGTACCTGTTCTAAATACTTTACCAGTATAGTAGGCATTCAAAATCTCTTGATAGCCTTGGCCCGCATTTGCCCTTGCCCTTGCTCCCCACTGACTCATTCCGTTTCTGTGTGTATATGCACCTATTGAAAATACAGCGAATGAACCACTTGGAGCATTTGCCATGAAACCGGCTAATGATGAATTGTAATCTACATTCGTTGGAACAGATTCAGGACTAACATGTGTACCCCCTTGCCTTGTAATTATTAATTGATACTGCAAATCTGATAGCTCTGTTGACAACCCATTGATCGTTCTTTTAACATTCTTTTTTGCTGCAAGTTGAGCATTTAACTCTCCCTGTATTTTATTCTTCTCTGCTAATATCAATTTATATGATTCATCTAAATCTTTTTTCTGTGCATCTAACTGAGCTTTTTCATCTTCAAGAGATTTCTTTAATTCTATTAAACTTTCAAATTCTCCAGTTATTTTCTCAATATCACCCTTTAATATACTTATTGCATTTTTCTTAACAAAAAGTGTTTGTAACATCCTATCTA
>CAZQRG010000023.1:0-7625 GCA_964595745.1 uncultured Candidatus Saccharibacteria bacterium
ACAATGGGAGCAATATTTAATATACGTTTTGAATTTTTTGATAGTATACAAATGTATTTAGAGAAATTCCGTGGGCATAATACATTTCCATTTATGTTAAAGGGAAGTATGAATATTAAAGAGGTAGAATTTGTTAAGCCGTATTCCATTATTCAAGGGAACGAATCGAAGGGTCTAGATGATCAATATTTAAATATTGGCCAGAGTGTATACATTCCTCATAGTAAAGAGATAGATTCTTTAAATCTTTCAGTAGCAACAGCAATTAGTTTGTGGGAAGCTTTTCAGAAGAGTAGGTAGCATACTATAGAGATTTGTGTTAATATTGTATATTAAATTATACAAATTTAACACAAATATGAACAAAGTAAAAAAATACAAAAGTATCACAAGGCAGATATCTTTTCCTCAGAAGTTAATGGATCGGGTGGAGAGTAGGGCGGAGAGTTTAGGGTATTCCCTTCCGGCATATGTTCGATATGTTCTTACCAAGGAGATAGAGGAACGAACAGATCCCATACTTGATGGTGTTGTGATTGACGAAAATATGGTAACAAGTCTAAAGAGGGGAACAGGAGAACACAGGAGTGGGAAAACGGTGGAATTAAAAAACAATAAAGAAATTAAGGAATTTGTTGAAGGATTAGTAAATGAAGAAAAGTAAGTATTTTCTATATCGTACGAATGAATTTGAGAGAGAGTTAAGTAAGATATTAAGAAACAGGATGGAATTGGCGAAAAGGGTTGGTATTGTAATAAAAAGAATAAAGGAAGACCCTTTCGCAGTAAGTCTTAGAACGCATTCTGTAAAGGTGCCTTCTTTTGGCAGGGTGTATAGTTCTAGAGTAAATGGTGATTACAGAATAATATGGACACTCGAGGAGGAAGATATTATTTTGTTACGAAGAATAGGTGGCCATTCTGGTAGTTCAAAGGTATATAGATAAATGGTATAATATATACGTTCTTTAAGAATATGGGGACGTAAGGCTTTCGACAGAAGTTTATAAGTGCTGTTGTCACAAATCGTTTTTTAGTTCGTAAAACTAAAACACAGATAAGTGTAGAAAACAAACTTAACGCTTTTGCAAGTAAGCTAAGGGCTGCATTTGTTGCACCTTCTTATGCTTACAATTTTGCATAAGTTTGATCAATTAGTTTTGGTCAATGTCTATCTCTCTTATCCCTAGTTAGGGGATATAGACAGTCGTTACTAGGGTATAGTATGTATTCTTTGTCAGTAGAGAATCCGTAGTGAATATAATTACTGAGTAGATTGAACTTTTTGTTAGATTTTTTAGTTTAATCTAGCTATACAAATCTAAATATATTTGTACATGACATTGTGCTTAGCTTTTGGACGTGGGTTCAAATCCCACCGTCTCCACCAATTCTTAAAAAGTTATCAATATTAAAGTAATAATACCCAATACCATAAAGGGTACTAAAGGTATTTTTAAACCCTTCAACTTTTTCTTTTTGTAAGCAATTATAAAACCATATATTAATGCACTAAATACCATTATATATCCCCAAGACATTAAACTGTTTAACCCTATTAAGAACCCGGTTATTATTGCTACTCTTACATCCCCTTGTCCCAAGGCTTTCTCTTTTGATATTAAGACAATTAATTGAAAGAGACTTCCTAATATTAATGTAGACATAATATTTTGGTATGGAGAGAATACCCAGTGATCTAATATTAAGATTTCTGTATGAGAACCCTTTATAAAGAATAGAAGGATATTTATGATTAAGAGTACAATCATCAGTACAAGAGAGACTGTATTATGTACTTCCATTCTTTTTAAATCAAAATATGCAAGAAAGGTTAAAGAACAAAATAGTAGTATTAATAGTAAATAGTAGAAGATATTTAATAGTGTAATGGGGGAAAGATATACAAATTTTATGGTAAGTATACAAATGGAGATACCCAAAAGAAGAATGAAGACTTTTTCTACATTAGAACATTTTGTATTATATATTTGAGATTTCAAATGGGTCTGTATTAGTATTTAGTTCTATATCATTCTCAAGTGATATATCATTATCATCTGTAGCTAGTATATGTACTACCTTTATTCCAGGAAATCCACTCTTGTTCTGTACTGTGATATTACAGACCCAATTATCCATACTGACATCAAACTCCCCAACATATGTTTGTCCCCTTCTAATCTTGTATACAGCCTCTTCTAGGCATGTTTCAGAATTACTCTTTAGTATCTGATAGTCGTAGTTCATCTTACCAACTATTAAAGTGCTAATATTTCCATAAAGAGATGTTATTCCTGTTAAAAGAAGTAGGGGTAACATCACCAATACAGTTGTTAATGCTACATATCCTTTCATCTAATTATTGATAATATATTAATAGTTTCTGTGAAATCATCATTTTGGTTTGAAACAAATATTATCTCTGTCCTTATTCCAATTATTAAGTCAGTACCCTTGTATATAGGTTCGAGGGAGAATTTTGTAACAGAGATATTTGAGGGAGTAATAGGTGTACCATCAAAATATATTCTAGAATTAGATAAAGTGTATTGCTTATCTCCATCTATTAAGTGAAGATCAAGTACCCCCTGATCATTATTAAATATACTTGTATTTTCATTTACAGAGATAGTTTTATTAAAAGAGTAGTTAATATGTTGAGATACGAACTCAGAGGCTGTACTTAAATGACTTTTAATATTTGTTCTTTGTGTTGCTTCTTGTGTTGAGAGCATAAAATTAAGAACAATTATAATAATAGATGAAAACAGTCCTATATATAATACTGTTTCAACAAGTGTTATACCTTTTAATCTATTTTTCATAGTTTATTATTAACTCTTCAAGTAAAGAGGACTCATTAAAGGAATTGGATGAAAATATTACCCTGTATTGGAAATATCTACCTGTAACTGCTGGTGGAATATTAAACATCCCAGATTGGCTATAGTATGTATTACTAGTACCATCTGGACCAACCCATGTTGCTGTGGACATATTGGAGTTATTACTTGCTCGAATCTGTATTTGGATACCGGTATCTTGTGGTATTACAGTGGTTATACCCAGTAAGTAATATTCAGAAGTTATAGAACCAGAATCAAATGGAGAAGAGATATATGTTCCCTGATCGTAGTATGCATAGCCATCCTCTCCTCCTCCTCCAGGCCCTCCTCTTATAATTTTAAATTCCTTTGCAACATCTCCAGTTATTATGTACGAGAAAGCGTTTGTATATGAATCTCTAATTGAATCTATATCATATATTCCAGTATTGATATTCATACCTCCACATCGAGTGGGGGAGGATTCGTTATTTATATTGTATACCTGATACTCCTCTCCAGCTGTTCCAACTATAATTACATATTTATTTGAACCCTCTTGTACAATTGCTATACCTCTAATTGTTGTATCTGTTATATCAAGAGAGGCTATCTTTGGTCTTGCTCCAGACTTAGTAGAGGTATCTAGTATAAAAAACTCTCTCTCGTTACTAGAATGTGTTGTTCCAAAATACGCCCTATTTCCATCTTCTGATAGATACATGTCATAGACCTGCTGATTATTTACTGAAGTTTGAGAGGTAATTGACATGCTTGCTGGGTTAGATATCCTAATTATAACTAGCTCATATAGATCCCAGTCAAGCACGGCGTATAGGTAATCTCCCAACACTTTTATCTGGCTGACTTTTGCAACAGAAGCAAATAGCCAAGTAGATGCCCTTATGCTACCTATTCTTGTTCTTTGTCCAACATTGCTAGATAGGTTAAAGGAATGGATATTTTCCATTTGTCCAACATATCCAATATTGTTATATACAAAAACTGTATAAGCATCATCTTCTCCTGGAGCATCGAAATATCCGACCTCTTGGTACGGTGTTGAAGATATATTAATAATTACAACCTCTTTGTTATTATCAGTTGTAGCAAGGAATGCATAATCACCAACAACATATATATCATTAACATTATATCCCGTAAATGTTCCCTCCACTGTTGCGATAGGAGGGTCTACACCCTGTATATTTAATTTTGTAAAGGGTTCTCCTGTAGCCTCTCCTCTTGTTCCTAGATATGCATGTCCGAATTGTGCGAAAACAGATCTAGGAGTAGCACTTCCAGGGATGTCATATTCACTTAGATCTGTATTTAAAGATAGCTCTGGTTTACACCAATCACTATAAAATCTTTTCTGTAGTCTTAGCTCTCCCCCTGCTAAATCTATTGCAACGGTTTGGTTATGAGTTCCTGTAGAGAAATCTTCTCTAGATGTAAATACAATGGATTTTGTATTCCAATCATTCATATAGATATTCTGAGAGATTGTTTTTAACTGTCCTAACCTATCTGTCCAGCTTATTATTATATTTATTAGCCTTGAATGGGGATCGTTTACTCCTCCTGTTTGAACAATATTACCTTGGGTATCTCTTCGTACAGGGGCTACTGTAAAGTAGTAGGTTGTATCATAGAAAGAGCCTTCTCCATCAACTACTGTGTATTTATTTATACTATACTCTATGTGTTTGTTTCCCTGCCCAGTATGCTGAGCAATGTTATACCAAGATTCGGACTTTAGTATTAGTAGGGAGCTGTGTACTTGGTTTACAATCTCTGTCGCTCTTGCTCTTGTATTTGTATTCTCTAGTGTTCTAGTCGAATCAACAACTATCAATGCAAGCATAGAGGAGATAGTTGCAAAGATCCCAATTGCTAAGACTAGTTCTGCAAGACTAAAACCTTTTAATTTTTTCTTAAAGTTTTTCATATCCAACAAGACCCTCTTTGTTAATATATATTTGTATAGAGGTAGTACCATCTGTTAATACCATTGTCCCATATGAAAGGGGTTTAAACTCCCCAGGAAGAAAAGATATCTCATTTGAATTTGTTAATGCAATTGAAGAGAGTCGTATGTTATTAGGATACCTCTTTATATCGGTATCTAGTGATGTAGATAGCGTATCTCCGTAAAAGAGTGTATAGGTATTAGTACCTAAGGATACCCCTCCAGACATATTTTGAAATGTACATTTCTGTTGTTGGAAATGGATATCAGTTACTAACTGAGATGCATAATTTTCAAGTTTTGATTCTTGGGTTTTATTTATAGCCAAAGGGAATACCATTATAGAGAGAATCATTAATATTCCCATTGTAACTAGGAGTTCAAAAAGAGAGAATCCTTTTAAATTTTTTATTAATTTCTTTTTACCCATTTATAGTACCCATTAGTTGATAAATTGGCATTAATATGG
Source organism: uncultured Candidatus Saccharibacteria bacterium (assembly GCA_964595745.1). GTDB lineage: Bacteria > Patescibacteriota > Dojkabacteria > SC72 > SC72 > UBA2259. The sequence continues at coordinate 5,270 of CAZQRG010000023.1, forward strand.
TTACACCAAGTAATCCAATTATAGCTCCTACCAAAATAAGAAGTAGGGGTTCAACGAATGTTACTATATTATTACTCATTTCGGTTACTTCGTCAGAATAGTACTCGTGTAGGTACATTAGGTTATCTTCTAAGGTACCACTTACTTCCCCTACATCAATCATTTTTACAAAGGAGGTATTAAAATATTTTGGATATTCTGAGAGGGAGATAGATAGATCTTTTCCATTTTCAATTTCGTTATGTACCTTAGTTAGTATTTCTGCATAGATTAGGTTGCTCATTGTTGAGGCTGTAATACCTAGTGCTTTTGAGAGTGGTATTCCACTTGCAAGTAGAACACTTAAGGTTCTTGAGAAAGAGGAGAGTATATTACTTGTAAAAAGCTTTTTAAGTATTGGGAAATTTAGAGCAAGCCATCCTTTAAATTTCTTTCCTAGTTTAGTTCTAAGAAAAAGAATGGAGCATATTATTATGAAAACTATTATAGATAGTATATACATCCACTTTGTTCTGATAAAGAGGGCAACCGCGAGTATAGTCAGTGTAAGTTGCGGGATATTTGGGAAAGATGAAAAAAGAGACTCCAGCTTAGGTAAAACAATAAAGATCATACCAATGAATTCGGTTACTGTTAGCGATATTATAATCGTCGGATATATTACAGCTCCCTTCATTTTCTTTTTTAATTCCCATTCCTTTTTAATTGTATCTGCAATAAAGAGAAGATTATTCTCCAATGATCCTCCTTTTTCACCTGCCTCAACGACGGAGGCAACGGTTTCGGGAAAGATTTTGGGGAATAGTCTCAATCCTTCAGCTAGCGTAGATCCTTTGTCTATCTCCTGCGATACAAATGTAAAAACCTTGTTTAGATTTGGATCGCTTGATTGTTCAGAAATGGTTCTAACCGTTTCGGAAAGAGGGATACTTGCCTTAAGAAGAGCAGCTAATGATTTGATAGAAATGAGTAAGTTAGAGGTAGAGATATGTAATCTCTTAAGTTTCTTAAGCTCTTTTTCCCGTTCTTTGTCAACTACAACATCTGATGTATTTTTCATTCTTTTATGGCAATAACTTTGGCTAACTCTTTAATATCTATATGTCCATCCTTAAGTTTCTTAACTCCATCTTCTATCATTAGTCTAAAGCCTCCCTTTTTTGCAGCAGCTAATATATCATCTGAGTTAGGGTTTTGAATGATGACATCTCTAAGAGCTTTGGTCATTGGAAGTATTTCATATATTCCAATTCTTCCAGAGTATCCTGTGTTGTTACAATCTTTACATCCTACAGCTTTATACATTTTAGATACATTCGCCAAGTGTTTTTGGATATCAGGTCTTAATTTAATCATTTCTTTATGTGCGGGTTCTCTACTTGGGGCATACTCTTTTTTACAATTGTTACATAATCTTCTTGCCAATCTTTGTGTAATAACGATATTAACAGTAGAAGCAACCAAGAACGGTTCTATACCCATATCTATTAATCTTGGTATTGTGCTTACTGCGTCGTTTGCATGCACGGTTGAGAGAACTAAGTGTCCAGTTAGTGCAGAGTTAACAGTTATTCTTGCGGTTTCTTTATCTCTAATCTCTCCAACCATAATGATATTTGGGTCCTGTCTAAGAATTGATCTAAGTCCATTCGCAAAGGTTAAATCACCTTTTGGATTAATCTGAATATGGTTTACTCCTTCAATACTGTATTCAACAGGGTCTTCAATTGTTGTGATGTTTACATCTCTTGTATTGAGTATTTTAAGAATAGAGTAGAGCGTAGTGGTCTTACCACTTCCTGTGGGTCCTGTTACAAGAAACAAACCAAATGGTTGTCTATATGCTTTTTCTAATTTTATTAAATCTTCTTGTTCAAAGCCCAAATCCATTAAACCGTATGATCTGTTTGCCTGAGAGAGAAGTCTAATTACAACTTTTTCACCATATGTTACAGGGAGAATTGAGATTCTAGCATCAACATGGTAGAAATCCTTTGTTTGTTCTTGGGTATTAGAGAACTTACTGATAAGGTTGGCTATTGCACTTGGTTTCTCTTCTTCCTTCTCCTCCTTCTCTTTTTCCTTTTTTCCTTTCTTTCCTTTTTTCTCATCTTCTTCTTTAGTATCCTTCTCTTTCTCTTCCTCTTTTTTCACCTCTTCCTCTTTAATCTCTTCTTTTGGAGGTTCTATAACTTCTTTTTTTACAGTAAAAAGAATTTTACCATCTTGAGGAGCGAAGTGAATATCAGTTCTTAGTTTAGAACGAACTTTAATAATGAAGAGTAGGCTATCTCTAATCTCTTGTCCAATGGGAATAATATCTCTAAGTACTCCATCAATCCTATACCTTATTAAT
>CAZQRG010000024.1:0-7253 GCA_964595745.1 uncultured Candidatus Saccharibacteria bacterium
TCGAATATATTTTTCATAGCTATCGATTATATCAATAATTTAACTTACTACAAACAAAGTTAAGTACTTTTTAACATGTACTAACTACAATGTAAGTATGTTTCCCTCAATCTTACTATCTACCCTATTAACATTAACACCTGTATGGACCAGTAGAGAGATGTCCATTTCGTTTGCATATATGGGGCAAGGGTATGAATATGTATTTGAGCTATCTGCAGATCGTGAGTTTAGTAATATATATATTTCCACTCCACCCTCTTCAAACTCTTTCTCGCATATTACAATCTATGATACCAATAAATATTACCAAAGGGTAAAGTACTATATTGTTGGTTCAGATATTATCAACTATCAATATCTTGGTCAATTCTATATTAATTTAGAACGGGGTTATCTAGGAGAGGATATCCCTTACTTTCCTCCAGAAGAGGAGTTACCACCAGAGCAAGAGGAAGAAGAAATTTCAGATGCTCCGGTTATCGATATCCCAATTCCAGAAGACACTCATATTCCCCCTATTCCTCCCCCATTAATCCAAGAAAGATTTGTCTTACCAGATATCGTTGATTACAGAGAAAATCTTTCTCCAATACAGGCATCTTCCTCAGTATTGGGGGTTAGTACTCAACAAAGTAACACCTGTAAGATCTCTTTGATTCGGAAAGAAAGTACTGAGGTTAAATCTTGGGATTGTGATATTGGTATACAGATATCAAAAGTTACATATTTAGATTGGGAAGAGTATCTTTCATTAGAGATTAGTGGTGTATATCCTCAATACATCTATACAGATATACAGGTATATGAATGTAGAAAGTTTTCTCTTTTTGAACCTAAAACATGGTTTGGATGTAAAGAAGTTTTAATTGATTCATTCAAAGAAGATATTAAATTAACATATTTTGGGAATATATATTTAGATGGTATATCTCAAAAGAGTACTAACTTTAGTTTTATGAACACCTCTTTTTACTTAAGTAACAAATTTAAAGAAGATATTTCTAAGAAGAAAGTACATATATATTTAAATGTATATTCTCAAGTTAAGGGTAAAGAGTGGATAGATATACAGTATACAATTAAAAAAGATGTTACCATTCCATCTTTAGAAAAAGCTGCTATTACAAAACCATTCTCCTTTCCGATAGACAGATTAATTGGAGTTACTCAATGGCATGGGTGTACACAGTACCAATGTCCTCATAAGGGTATAGATTTTGGAGCGAGGTTAAACAAAGTTATATCTGTTGGTGATGGAAAGGTAGTAAATGTTGGGTATGATAAATATGGTGGTGAGTGTAATCAGGGTGGTAATTTTGTAATAGTAAAACATAGTAATGGGATGTACTCTACTTACTTTCATCTTGATTCATATAGTGTAACAGTTGGGAGTAAGGTTACGAAGGGATCGGTTATCGGAATAAGTGGTAATACTGGCAAAAAGAACTGCCAACCTTTGGGATATCATCTCCATTTTGAAACGAGAGCTGGACTTAGTTCCTCTACTCATGTTAATCCTGTTGAATATGTTGCTATCGATTGGAACTCTATCCCTACTATTAGTTATAAACAGTTTCCCAAAAGATTAACTGGAGACAATCCTCATCCAAATTTTTAATAAACGTAGATGTTTAAAGAGATTCTTTTTTACATTCTTTCTTTAATATTTTCTAAACAGGAAGATATCTACGTTAAAGAGTATATGATTGATACTAAGTATGTTCCTCAATATATATATTGGATAGATGATATTAATGTTTTACTTTCTTCGTATGGGTATACAGAAATTTTTAATACATACAGTAGAAAGAGTAATACAATTGATACATGTGATAACTGTATCTATGGATATGACAAAGGGTTTGTTTATTGTATGTATGAAAACAGAGATATTTTTAGCATGGATGAGTTTAGTACTTCTATTGGGTTGTATGATATTAAAAACAATTTAATATTTTCTAAAGAGTTGTTTCCTACTGTTATTCCTATCGTTTGTAAAAGAGATTACATTATTTTAAAAACAGGAGATCCTGTTTTAGAACAGAATACTTATTTTTTGGATATTAAAAAGAATACTTTCGAAATATATGAAGAGAAAGAGAAAAAAGAGTGGTATTCAAAAGATATGGATAAAAGGGTTGTAATAGATGATTACAATTCAATATGGTTTTACAAAAGAAAATCTAATGTAAAATATCTATCTCTTTAACCCAAGTTTTTGAAATCTATCCACTATACCTGGAGTATCAGTTTGTTGATCAGTATATATAGGTAATGTAAATGTAAATGTACTACCTTCTCCTACTTTACTTTGTACATCCATCTTACCACCCATTAGTCTTACTAATCCAAATGTAATGTATAGACCTAATCCTGTTCCTCCTGGTCTTACTATATTTGATTCTAAATAGTTATCTACTCTATAGAACTTCTCTCCTAAGTTAGGTATATCTTCTTGGGATATTCCTTTTCCTGTATCTTTAACACTTACAACTATGTAACTATCTTGTGATCTAGCAGATATTGTAATACTTCCTTTCTCTGTATATTTAATTGCATTACTTACTAAATTATTTAACACCTCTGCTACTCTAATTCTATCTGCATAGGCTAATGGCAGATTAGGATCAATATTTCTTGTAAATGATATTCCTTCTTTAACTTGTTTTTCATGTCCATGCATAGACATCTCTATTTCTTCTTGTATATTTACTTTCTCATGTTTAATTTCTACCTTATCTCCTTCCAATTTAGCAGATGTGAGTAGTGTATTTATTAATCCTATTTCTGTTTCTACTGCATTACTTATTCTATCTATATATTTTTTAAAGTCAGTAGGATTACTATCTATATATTTCTGTAATAGTCCAATATTTAATTTAACAACTGTAGCAGGTGTTCGTAGTTCATGTCCCATTATATCTATCATATCTGCTTCTTTTCTTCTTGCTTCTTGTAACTGTAATACTTTAGTTTGTAATTCTTTTGTTTGATTATCTACTTTTTGTTGGAGAGTTTGGTTAAAGTTCTCTAATTCCTGATACAAAGAAGCTCTTCCAAATGCAATATTAGCATTCTTAACAATTCCTTCTAAGAAATTAATGTCTCCTAAAGAATAAAGCGAGTTGTCTAGTTTTGTTCCAACTAGTAGAATACCCTTTACCTCAGATTTGAAATCCAAAGGCATTATTATCTCAATATCGTTCCCCCTCATGAATTCAAGAATTTCTTGCTTCCTTTGATCAATAATCTCCTTACCTGAAGAAAAACCCATTTCAATTTCTGAAAATATTAATACCGGATTACTATTTATGCTTTCCCAGTTTGAAATAAAAGAATTCATAACTTCTTTTGTTAGAGATACAAATTTGATGTTATCTTGAAAAATTATTTCTCTACTTTTTGAATTAAACAGTACTATTGAGCTACCACTTGGATTGAACGAACTAATAATTGAAGAGATTGTATTTTTTGAAATTTGTCTCATTTCCAACGCTTCTGAGTTTGCAGAAGAATATTTCTGTATTTCTTCAATAGGATTATATTGACTATATATAAACTTTTTCTGAATTAATAGCTCTGTCTTTTTATTTAGTATCCAAAGAGCTGCAGATGAAAATATTGCAAGAGATATTATCATAACCAATTCGTTTGATTCGTTGAAAAAGACACTCTTTTGTAATATGAAATAAAAAATAGATAATAAAAGGAATACATATAGAGCCTTAAACATAAATTCTACGAATTTACCAAGAACCAACCTTACATCAAGAAACCTTGTATTAAAGATACTATACCCAATTATTATCGTCCATAAGATATTACCTAAAGTACTATACTTATATAATCCGGAATCATTAAAGAATACCGGCATAATAAAATCTAAAAAGAATAAGGGCAAAATCATACAGAATCCTGCAATCCAGTAATATCTAGACTGTTTCTTTTTAACACCCTCTTCTTTTTGTCCCCTGGAAATATGTCTATAGAAGAGAAACACCAAAGACATAATGATTGGCAGAAAATAAAGAATATATGAAGATCCCATATCTGCGATAACAGTATTTCTATTAGAATCATAATTCGTTTTTAATATTACTGAGTCATCAATAAATAAGAGATATAAACCATACAAGAATAATGGCACTAATATAGTATATAGAACCTTTGATAATATCTTATTTAAATTACCGTAAAGATTGAGAGCAAAGTTTATCTGTGTTATTGTCATCAAATATGCTATTAGATAAACAATTTGTAACCATATTTTGGAGTCAAGAAAAATTCTATTATCATAAAAAAACATCGCTAAAGACCAGAAGCCAATAGTAAGAGTACAGTAAAAATACGCCTTGTTAACGGTCTTTTTTGCATTACTAAAAAGCACGAGAAATCCTAAAAGGATATTTACTACCCCAATAAGAATATTTATATAACCTATTATATCTACAGACATTATATTACTTTTCTAATCTAAATCCCTGAGTATCCATAAATATTGGGAAACTACTTGGTCTCCCCTCTAATTTTGAATATCTGAAATTATTTTCTTTAACCATCCCTTCGAGCAGGTAAGAAGGGTAGACATCATCTCTATATGCTTCAACAACCTCCATTGTAACTTCTAAGGATTTTACAGTGTCTAACAATCTTTTAATTTCTACACTCTTTAATAACTGGTTACACCATCTGAAAATTAGATATGCAGATTCTATATTAAATCCTTGAAATATGGTTACATTCTGACCTTGGAAATATTTGGAATTACTTTTTAATTTACTACCTTTTTTCTCAATATATTCAACACCTCTTTTTGTTAAAATTTTTTGACTAAGTTTTGGAGCTAACATCTGAGATATAGTGAGTAATTTATTAAGTTGATTAGTATACAATGGATTTAATGAATCAGAAATAAATATTCCTGAGGGTTCTAATTTGTTTTGTAATAAATCTAAGATTTTTTTATATTCTAACTCTGATAGATAAGAAGCTCCATGGCTTGAATAAACACCGGAGAAGAATGAATCAGGAACACTTGAAATTACATTTTCGAATTTGTCTAGGATTAAAATAACCCCGGAAAAATCCTTCCCTTCTTGTGTATCCCTCAACCATTTACTTAATGAATCTAGCTCTTTTGGTGAAGACAATGTTATATATGGAATATTACTGTACTCTAGTAGTGTTTGGCTTGCCGCTATTGCATGTGCAGACATATCAACTGAGACCAAGTGCGTTTTTTCTTCTTGATTCTCCTGTTCCAGAGCATTAAATAACATAACCGTACTCCATCCTGCACCTGGCCCTAATTCGAGTACAATTCCTTCTTTATTTTTAAGATTTTTTTCAAACCATTTAGCACTATCTAAACTGGTAATAAGGGAAGTCGGATTTAAACCTTTTCCAAACATCCTATCCATCTCTTTCTCGTCCCATCTTTTTACAATCTCAATACTAAATCTTGAATTCAAGGTTTCATAGTTTCTTTTTGCTTCCTTTCTAAATCTTTCTTGATCTGCCACATCAAAAAAAACCATTCCTTTGGGAGATATTTTATGATACTCCTCCTTTAAAGAGGCGTGCTCTTTACTTGATACTATTGGTTCCCAAATTTTTGTATATTTTTCTCGTTGAAGTGAAATGTCTGGAAGAATTGACACACTGAAATTTGATACGTTCCCACTAGCTTGTTGGTCTGATTCTTCGTTCAATACAACATCTTCTTCAGTAGTATTTATTACCTCTTCCTTTTCTCCCTTCTCAGCATTAATATCCTTTTCTAATTGTATAGGAATATCACTATTTGGATGCTCAACAGATTCATTAGGTGTTTTATTAAAAAACAAAGGTTCTTTTTCCATTCTTTTTTATGAACTAATATTTATCAAGTTATTCTATCTAATTTAATCTATATTGTAAACGAATTTCACTCTATTAGAACTCTTTCTCTATTCTCTTAAACACTCCCACCATTTTCTCTGCTGTAATATCCCAAGAGAATATCTTAGATCTCTCTTTACCCTTTTTTATAATCTCATCTCTATACCTATCCTCATTATACACTCTATACATAGCTTCTCCTACCTCTTTTGCATTAAGACCATCTACTAATATACCTGCATCTTTTAATATCTCTGGATTACATGATCCCTTATGTGCAATTATTGGTGTTCCAAACTTCATAGCTTCTACCAAAGCTATACCGAATCCTTCATAGAGAGAAAGGTGTATAGATGATATAGAGTTCTTTAGCAATGGTTCTACATGATTATCCTCATAGAAACCTATAAATATGACATCATCCTCTAACCCTAAACACTCTATCTTGTTTTTAAACTTACCTACATCAGGACTAACATCCTTAGTAAATTTAGTACCCGCTATTACTAAATATGGAGCTTTTCTATCATGTTTCATCTTGACAAGAAACTCTCTATACCCCCTTATTACACCATCTGAATTCTTACTCTTTTGCAAACCACTACCTAGATATATGAAATATCCCCTCTGCTTGTAATCCTTAGGTAGATTACTATCCCAACCTTTGTATCCCTTCCCATCACCCATTTCAATATCTAAATATATTGGAAATATTCTATCTTTAGGATATTTAGGAAAATATCTTTGAAAATCTTTAGCAGTATGTTTAGAGTTTGTAAGTATTGCCTTACAATACTTTGCTTTATACAATTCTAACCAGTAAAGAAGTTTTTTAATAAAGTTTTGGATAAATCCCTTTTCGGAATATATATTGAAAATAGGGAGAATCATATCATGTACCATTAAAACCGTAGGAATATGTTTAGAGGGAATACCAATCCAAAAGTAAGGACAAAAATATATACTATCTTCTCTTCTTACTTTTTTAATAGCAGGTAATATCTTTGTAAAATATGTAAACACATTCTTGTAATCTGATAGCTTAGTATTACCTAATCTCTCTATCTGAATATCTCTTACTTTAAGATACTCATCTATTCCTGATGGACCGTTAAACATTAACAAGGTAATATCCATATCATAGTTTTGGATTAACTCTCTTACAAGATGTTTTGTGTATTTTCCTATCCCACTATACTTAAGCTGATTTTGGGTTGTAGTACAATCAATTATTAAATGCATAGATACATTTTAACAGATGTAGATATATTTTTCTTTAAAGTATTAATGTAAGGATATATATAATCATACCTACACTAAATCCCACCTTAAATACAATACTTGCAAGAACACCAATAAAGGAGCCTAAA
>CAZQRG010000025.1:0-7157 GCA_964595745.1 uncultured Candidatus Saccharibacteria bacterium
TACTCTTTGCTCTACTTGAAATACAGATAGAGGGAAAAGATGGATGGGCATCTAAATTACCAACATGGAAAATATACTTTAAGAATTTAAACCCAAAAACACCTCTAACAGGCTATCATACATATTTATGGATATTACTTTTTCTAATACCTCATATAGCTTTCATATTTATTCCTTGGAGTCTTGGTAAAGAATTAATAGTTATATCTTTCTATATGTTCATTATCATCTTTGAAGATTTCCTATGGTTTGTTTTTAATCCTAATTTTGGAATTAAAAAATTCAAAAAAGAATATATCCCTTGGCATCCTTTATGGATAGGTCCCATACCAATACAATATTATTTTGGTTTTATATTCTGGGGAATAGTATTTTGGTTAACATTTGTACTTTTATAAAAAGAATATTTTGAATACATAGTATTTTTGTTAACACCAATTTATAGATATCTCTATTTATTTAGATAATTCCAATTATTAAATATATACCATATGGGTATTGACCTATATCAAAATATGTCGTATATTCATATGGGTATATACCCAATTAAATTATTATTTATATAACTATGCCTAACTTAGACGGAACAGGTCCATTAGGAAGAGGACCTATTGGAAGAATTGGAAGAAGATTTTTCCAAAAAAGAAACACCGCCGGTAAATTACAAGGTGGTAGTGGAGAGTGTACATGTCCAAAATGTGGATACAAAGAACCTCATACAAGAGGAATACCTTGTACACAAAAAAATTGTCCTAAATGTGGTACACCTATGAAAGGTGTCTTTTGTGCTTAAAGTTAATATGTACTACTAAATATATATGAGACAGCGATTTAGAAGAAGAATCCGTTTTGATTTTAATGAAACATATTTTAAGCCAAGGGGAATCCCTCTATCTAGTATTAAGGAGGTACATATCTCTGATGAAGAGTTAGAAACTCTTAGACTTAGATACATTGAGAAAGTAGATCAAGAGAAAGCAGCCCAAATGATGGGTATATCTCAGAGTCAGTATCAAAGAGATTTAAGTCAGGTATTAGAGAAAATATCAACTGCACTGATAGAGGGCTTTGCCATATCAATACAAAAGAGACCATAAACGCTATCGGTCTTGACCGTAATATTTAGTTTGTTGTATATTTCAACGTACATTGAAATATATATGGGAGAAAATACTAAAAAGAAAATTAAAGAAATAGAGTCCTTACTTCAAATATATCGTATAGATATACTTACCCTACTCTACAAAGAAGACACCTGTGCATGTCAGATTGTAAAAAAGTTAAACCTCAAAAACAACCTCATATCACACCATCTTAAGACATTACAAGACATGGGATATCTCTCTAGTAAAAAGAATGGTACACATGTAATGTATAGATTAAATGATTCTAAAAGAAAAACAGTTAAAATACTGTTTAATATATTAAAATAATTTTTTTTTATAAATATATTATGAATAGAAAACTGCTCATTAGAATTGCTCTTTTTTTAGGAGTAATACTACTTTTAATAATTGAATACATATTTATAAATCTTTACATCTGTCCAACAAAAGATTCTCCATCAGAGGAAGAGAAACATACTCCACAAGCAATGATGCTACTCATCGAGTTTGGTCAAACAGATGGATTAGTAAATATGGTAAACGATATGAAAGAGAGAGATATACACGGTATATTACTAATTAACGGAGATTTCATAGAAGAGAATGCAACAGTTATAAAGGAGCTATTAAAAACAGGAGTAATTGAAATAGCCACATCATATGATCCAGAACCATTCTGGGATATGCCGTATGAACAACAGTATGAAATTATCACAGATATGATAGCTAAATCAGAAGAGTATTTAGGTATAACTCCTAGAATAATTAGCTCTAGATATATGGCATCTGACGAAACTACAGTTAAAATAGCGGATGAACTTGGTATAGAATATATTACTGCAAGAGGAACTACAGAGTTAGAAACAATTGTATACAAACCAGATGAGTATGATGTTAAGATTATCTCTGTATCAAATATAGATGTACCAGAGTTTAAATACGGTAGTTTCTGTGATTACAGCTTCTATGAAAGAAATGGTACACCCCAAGATATGGAAACAGAGTATAAAAGGGCAATACAGGAAGATAAATTTATAGGGACATCTCATACATACATAGGTGGATACAAAGAGAGATGGAATGATATGTGGCATAAGTTCTGGGATGAGTATGAAGTTGATTGGGTGGATTTAGATACATTAGGTACTGTTGATAAGCAGATGCCTATGTGGCAGATTCCTATAAACAAGAATGCTCCATATACACCAGAAAAGATTAGGCCTCAGATTGCATATGAAGATGAGGCAAATGTTACAAACCCGTGTCAGGTAGAAGATTTAAATGATACAGACTCTTCTGAGGTTATAATCGATGAAGAAACAGAATTAACAATCTTTCATAACAATCAAGGACCTATGTGTTTAGAACTAATAGATTTCTTAAAAGAAAACAATTTAGAATATGAAGAACATCTAACATCAGATACTGATTTTGTATCACAATTAAATGCACATAAAGTGACTAATCCTACTAGTGAGGGAGTATCTGAATCTTACGGTTACTATCCAATCATATTTATAGATGGAAGAGCTTTCTCTGGGTTTGATGAAAGTATAGAGGAAGAGTTAAGAGAGATACTAGATATATAACCGTTTACTTAAAAACACATTGTTGATAATATAGGGTATATATAATATTAGTATATCTAATTATGGAACAAACAGCTCAACCAGAGTATATCCCTATGCCAAGAATTGGTGATAAAGCACCATCATTTAAGGCAGTTACTACACAGGGAGATATTAATTTTCCAGAACAATATAAAGGGAAATGGGTAATACTTTTTAGTCATCCAGCAGATTTTACACCTGTATGTACATCAGAGTTTATGACTTTTGCTTCTATGGATAAACAGTTTAAAGAGTATAACTGTGAATTAGTAGGACTATCTGTAGATGGCCTATACAGTCATATTGCATGGTTAAGAACTATCAAAGAAAAGATTGAGTACAAAGGTATGAAAGATGTAGAGGTTAAATTCCCATTGATAGAAGATATTACAATGGAAGTTGCAAATAAATATGGGATGGTACAACCTGGAGAGAGTAATACTAAAGCAGTAAGAGCAGTATTTTTTATAGATCCTAAAGGTATAATTAGAACAATACTTTACTACCCATTAAGCTGTGGTAGAAACTTTGATGAGATATTAAGAACATTAATTGCCTTACAAACAGCAGATGCCTTCTCTATAGCTACACCCGCAGACTGGAGACCAGGAGATGATGTAATTGTACCTACTGCTGGCTCATGTGGTGTTGCTAAGGAGAGAATGGAAGATAAAAAGAATATGAAATGCTATGATTGGTTCTTCTGTACTAAGAAACTTCTTAAAACAGGAATAGAATCAAAACTTAAGGGGAAAAAGAAATAATATTATTCATTCTTACTAATAAAATATGGAACCAAACGACATCACAACACTCTCTTCCGAAGAGGAACAAAAAATGATTAGAAAGGTTAAATCTGAGCAATTAATGAGATCTTTAAGAGAGAAATTGCCAACTGAGTCAATTCTTTTAGGAATAGAAGGAGTCTCAAAGTCTTATTTTCTTGTATTGAAAACTCCTATTACAAAAGACATTCAAGAACCTGGGATATCTGGAAATCTAATCAATATTAAAATACACGAGCATGTAATTGTTACTGAAAATGGAATTCGAGTTCTAGTATTCAAAGATTTCCCGGGTCATAATCCAGATATATCGGAAGACATATTCCGAAAAACTTTACAAAGTACTTTGTTACAAAACCCCATGATTCATGACCCTGAGAATAACTCACCTATCTCTCCATATTATACTCCTGATGAGGACAACGAAAGACTCACTTTACCTAACAAATTTAACACACCCGTAACTGTACCCTTGGATAACGATATTTATGAATATGTATCCCTTAGAAACATTAAGGATGGAGAATTTGAAAGATTTTTAGAAAAAGCTCAAGGCAATGTAAAGGCAGATATAGGACATCTTGATAATGCGTTAAAAACCTTAGAAGGTGCTTAGGATTAAAAAAAGTAAGTTTTTACCTTTAGATAGTTGAATACTTTACAGACAATATTTTTAATAATAAATATTATCGGAGGTACATTAGTACTTCTTAGCTATGTAATTGGTTTGAACAAAGGTAAAAATGCAGATGCACTATGGGGAGGTACTCCTAAAAAGATTAGAGGTATGTATACAGTATCTATGTTAATATCTGCAGTCTCATTCTTTATCTTCTCAGTATATATTTTTCTAAATATTAATACCCATATGTTTAATCTTGTCTACACATTAATTCTTATATCCTCTGCCTTATGGATACCTTTAGTTAATAGTATGATATCCAAACCCTCTAACTTAACATGGATAACAATTAGAACAGTATTGATATTGGTAGGACTTGGAACTCTTACAACACTTTTTCTACTATTAAATATCTCTCCCAGACCAACAGACATCTATTATGTTTTATCAATATTTGGATTAATACTCTTTTTTATACACACAGGAATATTGGATTCTTTAATATGGCCATACCTATGGAAAAAACGAATATAAACTTTCTTCTCCCATTATCTAAAAAGTAATCTATTTTTAACCAGAACTTAAATCACAAAATATGAAATACTTTAAAACAGTAATAATCTCAATATTTTTCTCACTCTTAATTAATCCCCTTCTCTCCTCACAAGCATCCTTTGCTTCAGAAGATTTAGATAATCAACAGATAGGAAGTGAGATCATTGAACAAGATGAATATCTACAAGGAGAGATTATCGAAATCATTGAAGAGAAAGAGATTGAATTCGAAGAACAAACTCAAACATACCAAAAATTAAAAATAGATGTTAAAAAAGGTAGTCTTGCAGGAGAACAGATCATTGTTGAAAATGGAACATCCCCTATGTCTCAAATAATTAAATATAGAGTTGGAGATACTGTACTCATATCATATTCATATAGTAGTGATGGTAATAATAATTTTTACATTACAGATGTTGTAAGAACTAAAGGAGTTATTATACTTTTCTCTCTTTTTGTTCTCCTAGCTATTCTTGTAGCAACTAAAAAGGGTCTATTTTCATTAGTAGCAATGGCTATAACATTTGCTATACTCTTTCTCTTTGTCCTTCCACAAATTCAATTAGGAAGAGACCCTGTCTTCATAGTTATTCTCTCCTCTGTTGTAATAATTCCTGTGACCTTCTATCTATCACATGGATTTGAGAAGAAAACCTCCATAGCTATACTAGGAACTATAATTGCATTAATAATAACCGGTATACTATCAAATATATTTGTTAATCTTACACACTTAACAGGAACATCTACAGAGGAAGCCCTCTTCTTACAAACAGTAGGAGGACTACAATACAACTTACAAGGATTACTACTTGCAGGAATAATAATTGGTACACTTGGTGTAATTGATGATATTACAGTGTCCCAGACATCTATCGTCTTTCAGCTTTACAGTTTAAAAAATGAAATATCCTCTTCTGAACTATTTAAACGATCTCTACAGGTTGGAAAAGATCATATAGCTTCAATGATAAATACTTTAATATTAGTTTACACAGGAGCATCACTTCCTCTTCTCTTACTATTTATGAGTAATCCAAGACCATTTGGAGAGATACTCAGTTATGAATTAATAACAACAGAGATAGTTAGAACTCTTGTAGGAAGTATCGGTCTAATTCTCGCTGTACCAATCACTACATATCTAGCTTCTTACTTTGTCAGAAAATATCCTCCCAGGAAAGTAAACGTCTCTGATCTTTAAATCTCTTTTTTAATTAACCAACTACTATAACTTTTTAGTATACTTTAGGTATGAAAAAGAAGAAATTAAATGTTGCAATACTCTTCGGAGGTAAGTCAGTTGAACATCAGGTCTCCCTACTCTCCGCTAAAAATGTTATTGACGCTATCGATAGAAAGAGATTTAATCCAATATTAATTGGTATAGATAAACAGGGAAGATGGATATTAAGAAACCATTCTAACTTCTTACTAAATTCTGAGAGTCCCAAATTAGTTAGACTAAATAAGGCGGGAGATTATGTTGCATTAATACCTGAGAGTAAGGGAAAGATAACCAATTTATCTAATATCAGAAAACACAAAACTATTGATGTTGTATTCCCAGTACTACATGGAACATTAGGAGAAGATGGAACAGTACAAGGATTACTAAAATTAGCTGATATTCCTTTTGTAGGTGCAAGTGTATTAGGTTCAGCTGTAGGAATGGATAAAGATATTTCCAAAAGATTACTTAGAGATGCAGGTATACCTATTGCCAAATATTTAGCTTATAAAGATGTTGATACTATGAATTATGAATACATAGTTAAACAATTAAACCTTCCCTTTTTTGTTAAACCTGCTAATTTAGGCTCCTCTGTTGGTATTAGTAAAGTGAAAAGTAAAAAAGAGTTTAAAAAAGCTATATCAAAAGCATTTGAGTATGACACTAAGATACTAATCGAAGAATACATTAAAGGTAGAGAGATAGAATGCTCTGTTTTAGGAAATGAGAACCCAATTGCTTCTATTGCAGGAGAGGTAATAGCCAATGACGATTTCTATACATATGAAGCAAAATATATTAATGAGAATGGTGCAGTTTTAAACATACCTGCGAAATTAGATAAAAAAACTCAGAAGAAAATACAGGCTCTTGCAATTAGAACTTTCAAAATCCTGTCATGTGAAGGGTTAGGTAGAGTTGATTTCTTTCTTACAGAAAATGGAGATATCTTAGTAAATGAAATAAATACTTTGCCTGGATTTACATCAATTAGCATGTATCCTAAGCTTTGGGAAATAAGTGGTATTAAATATACAGATTTAATAACTAAACTAATTGAATTAGCATTAGAAAGATATAGAAAGGAACAGAAGCTAAGAACTACTTCTCCTACTCGTAGCGTAGCGCCTTAACAGGATCTAATTTAGCTGCTTTCATTGCAGGATATATACCTGCTAATACTCCAACTAATATACTTAGAAAAGTAATTAAAAGTGCATTCATTGGTTGAAAATGAAAGAA
>CAZQRG010000026.1:0-7105 GCA_964595745.1 uncultured Candidatus Saccharibacteria bacterium
ATTTCTTTGATGTTTTAATTAGTGACGAAGGTAAGATGGGTGTATATACGGGTTATAACTATAATATATATATTGATTATTCTGAGAAAAAAGTTTTTTCTGGTGTTAGTCATTCAATAAATATTATTAAGTTATCAGGTAGCGCTCTTTCAGATATTATTTCTAAAGCTAAAGATACGGGTGATTACTCAGAGCTTTCAAATACTGTTAGTGGTCCAATAGGTATCTACTTTATTATTGATTATTTCAAAACATTAGGGTTTGTTACATTCCTTGGTATTCTCGCAGATCTTTCCCTATCCTTGGCAGTTATTAATCTGTTTCCTATTCCAGCACTAGATGGTGGTAGGTTCTTTATTCTTTTAATAGAATCTATTATTAGAAAAGATTTAAATCAGAAGATAGAGGCTATTATTATTAATATTAGCTTCATTTTCCTTATACTTTTTATAGTATTGATAATGATTAAGGATATTGTTAATATTGAGCAGTTAAAGAGTTTGTTTAAATAGAAAAATTTATATACTGTTCTAATGGCTTTAAGATTAAATAAAACTTCTAAGATAGTATTTGCTATTAGTATTGTTATCCTTTCAGGAGCATTAGGTTTCCTATTATGGAGAGTAAATCAAGTAGATACTACAGCACCTGAAGAGAGTGAGGCGGGAGAAAATTGGTGTAATTGTTGTGATCATCCAAAATCTGGTGGAAGCATTCCTGAGTGTGGTGGTAGTAATAATACCCCATGCTCTTGTACATACGCTGCGGACCAATGTAATAATGATGATGGGAGTACGATGTCTCAATGTACAGTATCAGAGTGTACAGAAGGTTCTGATTGTAGTGAACATTGTGTTTGGCCCCAAGTAAATTACTGTGATAGGGTAGAAAATGGAGTTTGTATATGTAAATCTCCTCCAAACAACTGTGGTACGAGTACACCATGTGAAATTAATTGTCCAGATGGATATTCAGAGTGTAGTTCAGGAGCTGGTTGTGAACCAAGGGAACAAAAATGTACATGTCCAGATTGCGACAATGATTATTATGTCCAAATTAAATGTAAACAGGATACAGTAGCACCTGTATGTGGAGATGGTAAAAAGGACAGTACAGAAGCCTGTGATTACAAAGCATCTCCTACTGGGTGTAAATCAGGATATACATGTACAAATAAGTGTAAATGTGTAGCTACTGCAACTTGTGGTGATGGTAAGGTAGATAGTGGGGAAGATTGTGATCCCAAGGCTTCTCCTACTGGTTGTAATACGGGTTCTACATGTTTAAGTGATTGTTCATGTAGTGCTGTAATTGAAGATACATGTGGTGATGGAACCTTAGATTCTGGTGAAGAGTGTGAGTCTGGAGATCCAAGTGGTAATAGTTGTGCATGGGCAGACTGTAATCAAAGTACCTGTCTATGTAAAGCTTTAAGTATTACTAAGAGTGTTGTTGAAAGCTGTATAGATGAAGGAACTGATAATCCTAAAGCACTGTTATCCTATACCATTACTGTTGCAAATTCGGGAACAGAAGATAGAACTGTTACAAAGATAGAGGATGTTTTAGATTCTAAGCTTTCAACTGCAAGTATTGTACCTACAGGAATTACATCTCCTGGTGTTTACTCAAGTGGTAAAATACTTTGGGACTATCAAACAACAAATTTGATTGTTAAGGGTGGTGAAACCAAAAGATATACTTACAAGGTTGAAATTGATAAAGATAATTTTGGAGAGTATTCAAATACAGTTACTCTAACTCGATCAACTGGTGTTACAAGTGTTGCATCAAGTAATATAGTTGCCGATTGTGTTATTACCATTCCTCAAACAGGGATATTTGATAGTACATTAGGGAGAATACTAGCTGGTGTTACACTGCTAATAATAGGAAGTATTGTATACAATATTCCTAATAGGGTACTTGTTGTTAAGAGAAAGGATAGGATAAATAAATATAGGGTTAGATTTGAGAAAAAGGTTGCTAATAGGTAATGTTGTTAAGCTTTCCATTTTTAATAGCTTCTGTCTTCATTAAGATATTTTCATATTGAATAGTTACTTTAAATAGGGTATCTTTTATATAAGGAAAAAATTTTATACCTATTAAAATGGCTCTGAAGTTAAATAAAACTATTACAGTTATTGGTATCTTAGCTATTCTTGTTTTATCTGGTGCTTTGGGATATTTGATATGGAGAACTAATCAACCTGAGCCACTTGCAAGTACTGATAGTGAAGCAGCATCAGGATTGTGTGGTGATGCAGACTATGTAATAGATGTTAGCAAGGTGGTATGTGGAGATGGATGTTTTAAGGGTAGTCCTGTTTCTTTATGTCCACCTAAGCAAACTTTTACTCTTCCTGTACCTGCAAAAGGTACGTTCACTGTAAAGGGAATTGTAGGAAGAGGACACTGTGATGCCAATGGTAAGAATTGTCAGTGTCAGGATAATGAAGAGTTTTACATAGTATTGGCTGGAAAGAAGGGGAAAGTTGCTAAAGATGACCATCTAGGAACAAGTGGTTGTGGTGTTACAACAGTGGTTCAAGAGCTAGGAAAGTTTGATTTGGAAGTGAAATCATATTCAGTTCAGATGATCTCTGCTGCTCCTAAATGTGCTAACAAAGGGGACTATCCAGCAAATAGTGTTAATTTAAACAAAATCTGTTTATACGCCGTCCCAGTCTGTGGAGATGGAACAAAAAATGGTACAGAAGCATGTGATCCTGCAGCAACACCTACTGGATGTAATACAGGAGAAAAGTGCCTAGATGATTGTACATGTGCAGCAGTGCTTAAAGGAGAATTAAGCTTGTCAAAAAAAGTTATAGAGAGCTGTATAGATGAAGGTACGGCTAATCCTAAGGCTAATTTAACATATACAATAACTGTAACAAATGGTGGGACAGGAATTGCCAATATCTCTTCAATGGTTGATAGTCTTGATCCAAAAGTATTAAGTGCAGGTTTAACACCCTCAGATATTTCTGATGGAGGGATCTATTCTTCAGGGAGTATTAATTGGCCATTTACTGAAGCGAGTCCAATTACTGTTAATGCTGGGGAGACTAGAACATACACATACAAGCTACTAGTAGATAAAAGTAATTTTGGAACATATGAAAATAGGGTAACTCTTCTTCAAAGTTCTGGTGGAGACGAAGTAGCAGGTGTTGAATTAACAGCTAATGCAACTGTTACAGCAGATTGCGAATTGACAACTACTCCCCCAGTAGTACCTCAAACCGGGATATTTGATAGTACTTTAGGAAGAATAGGGGCGGGATTAGCTTTGGTAATATTTGGTGGGATTGTATACAGTATTCCTAATAGAGTACTTGTTGTTAAAGAAGATGGAGATAGGTATAAATATAGGGGGAGATTTGAAAAAAAGGTAGCTAATAGATAAAAGAGTGTGATATAATCCAAAAGTTTTTAATTAAAAGGAGGTTAATATGGCTGTAATAGTTCATGCCAACGAAAATATAGATAGTGCATTAAAAAGACTTCACAGAGAGGTTATGAGAGAGAAGATATTAGAAACATATAGAGAGAAAGCATATAGAATAAAGGCATCTTCGCTTGATATTCAAAAGAGAAGAGAGTGGGCAAAGATGAAAAGAAGAAGAAGGAGTGCTGCAAGAAGAGCAAAGTAAATTTTGATATTTCCATATATATGTCACTTACTCAAAACATACGTAAAGATATGTTTGAAGCATCCAAAGCAGGTAATTCTGTTCATGCTGATATACTTAAAATGGTATTAGCTGATATTAAGAACGAAGAGATTTCGTTAGAAAAAGAGCTTACTGATGAAGATGTTCTTAAGGTTATGAGAAAACAGGAGAAGAAAATACAAGATTCAATATCTGAGTTCACAAAAATGAATAGACAAGACCTAATTGATAAAGAGACTGAGCAATTAAACATAATTAAAAAGTACTTACCTGATTTAATGAGTGAAGAAGATATCACAAAAGTTGTTATAAAGATTATAGGGGATAGTGGTGTTAGCGGTTTACAGAGCATGGGACTGGTTATGGGTAATGTAATGAAAGAATTAAATGGTAAAGCGGATGGTAATACTGTAAAAAATATTGTTCAGAGATTACTCTCTTAATATAAAAGTATGCAAATTGATATTTTTAACAAAGAGTTAGTACAAAGTGTAGAACCTACATTCAATCTTTCTTTTGAAGATATATATAAAGGATACATACAGATATTCAAAGATACACCTTTAGAAAATATTAATATCATATTTGTTAAGTCAGAATATATTCAAGAGTTAAATACGAAGTATAGGGGGATTGATGCTCCAACAGATGTACTTTCTTTTGAAATTTCAAATGAAGGAAAGGGAGGGGAAATATATATTGCTCCTGAATATGTATATACATCTTTTAAGGGAGATGAATTTGAGGAAGAGCTCCTGAGATTGATAATTCATGGTACTCTTCATATACTAGGATATGATCACAGGGACAGTTTAAATGACAATCCTAATGAGGATATGTTTAAATTACAAGAGAAATTATTTTTAAAATACAAAAAGATATGCTCATATTAACAGGTTTGGGTAATCCAGGAAAAGAGTATGAAAATACTCCTCATAATGCAGGATATATGTTTGTTGAAAGGTTGCGAGAGTATGTTATCAACAACACTAATTTACAGGTTTCTGAGTGGGTTGATGAAAGGAAGTTGTTTCTTTCGCAGATATGTAAGATTAAAAAGGATGGAGAGTTAATAGGGGTATTACAGAAGCCCTTAACATATATGAATGATTCTGGTAGCGCAGTTAAATTACTTCTTAAGAAATTTAAAACAGAGGAATATATATTAGTTCATGACGATTTAGATGTACCATTGGGAAGCAGTAAGATAAAAAAGGGGAAATCTCCAAAAGGGCACAGAGGAGTATTAAGTGTAGAGAAGGTAATACCAAACAGAGAGTTTTTAAGAGTAAGAATAGGTATTGAGAATAGAAAAAACAGAGTAATAAGTGGGGATGAATATGTATTAATGCCGTATTCAAAAAAAGAGTTAGCAATACTTGAGGGTAGTATTAACGAAAGTGTTCTTACTCTTGTCTTAAAATACTTACAACTTTAATATCTGCATTCTCATAATCATTTAGGATATCTTCCTGTGTATGTGTAATTAGTTTTTTGTCATTTAATAGTACGATTCCAAACAGATTTTTATCAAGTACAATTCCCATGTTTAAGACTTTATCATTTTCGATTACAAAAAATATCTTACCTGTATCTAAATAGGGATAAAGATAGTAGAGAGAACCGTTCTCGGTTAAATATTCATAAAGAAGGGTGGGGTATGGTATATCCATGTTATATCCTTGTATATTGTATTTTGTTTTTGCATACTCAACCAAAACAGGTTCAATTGGGAGATTCTGTTCAAAGAATGCTTGAGATATTAGTCTATATGAACCAAAAGCTCCAAAGCTATATTTAATCCTACCAACAATATCATTGGAATTAGTTACCAAATATCTATCATTCGAAATACTTTTTACAAAGGTAACCATTTCTTCTTCGCTTACCTCCAATATATTATTAATTCCATTGTTATTTGTATCCGTATCAAAGGTATCTTCAACACCATCGTAGTCTGTATCATGAAGCTTTATACCGTTTTCAAACTGAAATGCTTTATTGTAAGTATTCAAATTCATGTAAACAGTTAAAAGAAGGTAAATGGAGGAGAGTGCAATAAAAGAGTAGGCTATTAATTCCACAATCTTTATCTTTTTAATATATTTTCTAGCTATTAACAAAAGAAATATCACAATAAAGAGGAGCTCAGTTGCAAAAGAGGGGGTAAATAGATATCCAGCAAAGTAGTTTGTCTTTAATACTCCCCCTAGTATTGTAATCTGTTTTTGAAAGGGAAAAAAAGTCATTGAATATGAGAAAAGTAAATCTGCAAAAAGATGGGAAAAGGTACCAATAAGGAATGACCACTGTATGACATTTAAGAGAGAATCTTTAAGTACAATCCTACTTTCTTTGTTTAAAATCTTTTTTAATACCCAAAAGAAGATATTAAGTAATACCCAAAGACAGATAAAAAAAAGAATGCTATGAGTAAATCCCAAATGATGCTGAAAAGAGGGAATACTAGTCATACTTAATATCGCTAAATCAATATCCGGAAATATACCGAAAAGAATACTAAAAATCATTACTAATATATGTTCATGTTTAGTTAGTTTCGATATTTCTTTCTTTTGAATAGTTTCATTGAGAATGTATGATATCGGACCATGTGCAAAATACATTTAATATATTTTTACAATTAAACCTTTCTAATTATACACTTCCTTGTTAAAATTAGCTTGTTACAATGAAAAACTTTACACAAGACTTTTTAAAAATATTTGATACTCCTAAATTAGATAAATATTCAACAATTACGGTTGGAGGTGATTTTGAAGAGTTTGTTGCTGAGATATTAGGTAAAAAGATTAAAAAGAGTATATGTTTAATTCCTAAAAGGGATGTAGATATACAGTTTAAGGAATTTAAGGTAGGAGATAGGTGGAATATATCAGAGTTAATATCAATGGGGTATGAGAATGTAGAGAGAGTATGGAATGAGGGGGAGATATCTATACTTGGAGAAAACATCTTAATATGGGCATTTAGCTCTAAATATATATTTAGGTTTACCCTTTTAGGAAATGATATTGAAGAGATTGAGATATTAGAACCAAGTAGTAGGAAGAGAATTGAAAAGAAAACTAGTGTAAAAATATTCTCAAGTAATCAAGAGATGGTTGTTGGAAATGAAATAGATGAGGATATGCTGGTTATAGAGTCTGTGCCCAATGTTTTTTTAGAGGATGATGTTGTTGATATGGGTATTAGATCTTTGCCATATTTCTCTTTGGCTTCTCTTACTAAGTCTAGTGTAAACATATTAGGAGATTACAAGAATAGGGGATATGAGATATGGTATCTTTCTCACGATCTTTTTAAATATGAATCAGAGAGTGAATTAAGTAAGTATATTACTAGAGTATATGAGATAGAGGATAGTGTTGAGAGTAGCTTAAAGAAAGGGTTTTTGTATG
>CAZQRG010000027.1:0-6964 GCA_964595745.1 uncultured Candidatus Saccharibacteria bacterium
ATTATCTATATACCTACCTACTAGTCCATTCTCATTCAAAGTAACTATTGATTCCCCTATCCCTTTATTAATTATATCAATCCA
This sequence comes from uncultured Candidatus Saccharibacteria bacterium, assembly GCA_964595745.1. GTDB lineage: Bacteria > Patescibacteriota > Dojkabacteria > SC72 > SC72 > UBA2259. The sequence goes on from CAZQRG010000027.1 coordinate 85, forward strand.
GTTAATATATTTTCCTATTGAAAAAGGTCCTACATTTATTTCAGTTATATATATCTGTGCACTCTGTATATCATCCTTATTTATATCTGTAGACACCCATGCTGAAAACTTTTTATATCTTACATTCGCATATATTAACCATTTACCCTCAGAAGGTGTAATGTATATCTTCTCAAGATTAACATCCTTTCCAATGTATGAATCCAATACCGAAAAGAGTACAGATCCTACCTCCTGCACATCTAATTCTAGAAACTCGGTATCTGACATTGATAGGGCAAAGTCAGATACTTTATCGTTAAAATCAATCTCTTTTATACTTTCCTCGTCCATTAGATATTCACTCTGAATATTTCCTTCAAACTCTTTTTCCCAATTTCTGTATCTTAGAAATATATATCCAATTATTAGTAAAACTAGAAAAACTATTACTCCAAAAAATATTAATACCGAAAAAAAGAATTTCTTCATTTCTATTCTGATAAATTATTTCCGTTTGGTAGTTTGTTTCTAAGTCTTTTTAAAATATTCCCTGCTGCCATATACTCTTTTGGAGAAAGGAACTTAGAACCTATTAGGTAGGAAAGTAAACCATATGTAGAGGTCACAGCTGTGAGAATCAACACATATATTGTTCTACTTGTATCTAACTTGAAATCAAAAAGTTTAAATACAATATACATTCCTACAATCATAATTAACATATTTAGGAATTTTAGTAGTGCTGGGTACACTGTCTCTTTCCAAGAGAGTACTTTTTTAATTTTGTTTAACATGAGAGAAGATACAATCATCTGTAATAGGTAAGAAAGGCTAAGACTTAAAGCTAATCCTCCAACTGCTAATGTAGAATCTCCTCTAGTAGTTACCCAAACAGAAATATCACCTAGAAAAGATCTCAATACAGGTGCTACACCATCTCCATTTGCATTCGCAACTTGAAACCATACTCGTTCTAATATCGGTCTCCAGTCATAGTAGTGACTAAAGAAGTTGGTTAAGAAATATGCTCCTAAGAGATTAATAATGATACCAAATGATATGGCAACCAATGGCCTCCATGTGTTTTTCAATGCATAGAATGCTCTTAGTAATATCTGTACTACCGTTTGTCCAACTATTGAGACAGTAAGCAAGGCTAAACACCATGCAGTAAGTAATGTATCTTGCCAGTCAAATGCTCCTGTTCCATATACCAATCGAACGATAGGTAATCTAAGTACCAACATTATTCCTACTAGAGGAAAAATTAAATACAGTGAAAGCTGTATTGAATCATTTAATATCTTTTTAAAGTTACCCTCTTCTTTTTGACATGAGTATTTTGCTAAGTCAGGTAAGGCCACCTGTGCTACAGCACTACCGATTATATTAATTGGAAATAGGTGTAGACTTGATGCAAATCTATATGCACTTAATGCTCCAGCTGTTAGGGTAAAACTGATAAAGGTGTTAACAATAGTATTGAACTGCTCTCCCAGTATGCTTATCATTCTTGGAAATGCCAATTTAAATGCCTTCCATATATTACTATTCTGGACAATCTCCTTAACAGAAATAGATATTCCATCATCCTCTTTGTAATGCTTAATTAACAGGGGTATCTGAATTAAAAGATGAATAACTGACCCTATTACTGCAGATATAGCGATAGCTGTTACATCAAACTTAAAATATACAACAAGAATATATGTACCTAACATCATTGCGAGATTGTAGAAAAGTGGTGCAAGTGTTGTAATGAAGAACTGTTTTCTTACCTGAAGATATGCCGTAACAAAAGCACTTACACTTAAGAATAGTGGTGACAGTAACCCTATCCTAAATAGATTAAGAAAAAGGGAGTAATCTGATTGATCAATCCTATATCCACTATTAAGTATCTTATGTGCATATTCATTAGTTACGACCCAATTAGTAATTTGAGGTGCAAAAACAAACATTCCAAATACAATTACTATGCATAGAAAGAAGAATACTGTTGTTAATTGTCTAAAAAGGCGGTTAAACTCTCTCTTACCCTTGTCATACAGTTCATCTGTTAATATTGGGATTATTGCTGCATTAATAGATCCTGCAACAAGAACCATAAAGATGATATCTGGAATTGTAAATGCTGCCCAAAATATGTCTAATTCATGAGATGCACCAAAAAGCTGTGCAAAGATTCTTAATTTCCAAAATCCCAATATTTTGGTTAAGAATAGTATGAACATTACTGAGAATACACCATTTTTCTTCATTACTTTAGATAATCTGTTCAATATATTTAATAAGCGAATAATATAATAGAGGATAAAGAAAGAATTTTCAAATATTTTTAACAACTAAGTACTAAACTATCATTGTGAAATTGATAGATTGTATTTTCCCAAAACAGTGTTTAATATGTTCAAGAATAGGAGAAGACATCTGTAATCATTGTTTAAAGGGCTTAACACGTACTCTCCCTTCCTGTTGTATATGTAATAAGATAAGTAATAACTATCTTACACATCCTAATTGCTCAAATTACCATATTCAATATTTTACTGGTTGGTATTTAACAAAAGATATTGAAACATCCTTAATGAGAAAAAAAAATTATCATTTGTACTCTACCTATGACTTACTCTTAAACAATCTAATTAACTATTTAAAAATACAAGATTTAATAAACATTTCTAATATTTATCCTATTCCTTCAGAAAATAAAAACGATTATCTTTTAAACAATCATCTGAGCAGAAAGATTGCAAAGAAAGTTAATAAAGTGAAAAATATTCTTTTTGTGGGAGAGTATTTATCTGATACACAAAATATAATAAATAAAACAAAAGGGCTCTCTATTAAAGAGCCCCTTAATGTACATATATTAGTTCTATTCAAGCCTATTCCTGTGTAGGAAGTGTCTTCTCTAACTGCTTCAACTCCTCAACTCCCGTATCTGCACCAAGCTCTTTAAGTGAGGTTATAATGTTCTCATATATCTCACCACTATCCTGCTTATTTACTTCTAATATCTCTTTTGCTGCTTTAAGATACAAAATTGCGTTCTCTTTGTCTCCTTTTTCATTCAAGATACTTGCTGAAAGAAGAAGAGAGGGCACATGTCGACCGTTAATGTTTAATACGATATTGAATGAAGAAAGTGCCTTATCATAATCTTCCTTAACCATATATATCTGTCCTGCTTTATAGTATGAATCATAATCTAATGGATTAATATTCACACAATTTTGAAGTGCACTCAAAGCATCCTCACTATAGTCAGAAAGACCAACAGTAATCAATCCGATATATACAGCAGCTCTTGTATTCCAGTTTGCATATGTTAAAGGAGATGTATTAATTGCCTCCCTAGATAAATCTATAGCTGAATTCTTCCATCTGGTTATACTTGAAAATATATTCTTTTTTTCATCTTCCTTCGCATCAGGATACTGTTCACTTAAAAGATTAATTGCCTCAATAGAAACCAGACTTGCTTTTCTATTTACATATGGATCTGAAGAATCATACTTCAAAGCCTTGTCATAGTATCCTGCTAGTCTAACCAAGTATTCATCTCTAGCATCAAATGGAATATCTCCTTTGTAATCTTTGTATTCTAAATTCTTTTCTACAGTATATGATTCAGCTCTAACAACATATGCTACACTCATTGTTTTTACAAAGAGGAATATCATTCCTGCAGTAACTATAAGAGTCATTAAAATTGTAAAGAACCAATTTATTCCTTCCATAGTCTTATTAATATCCTTTGATTCTTTACCAATATTAACAGCCCAGAACTTCAAAAGGAATTCATCATTATTACCCTCTTTGTTATCAAAAAGAATAAGGAGAAGTGTAGCAACAAAAAGGAGGAAGTATACTAAGAAAGAGAAAGGCAAGAAAATTGATCCCAAGAAAAGAAATATACTATTTAATCCTAATAGAAAGGAAAGTGTTCCCTTCTCAGTCTTTGCAGATGTAACCTGTTTAATTAGTAATCTTAGATAAGAAAGACCAAGAATTACCCATACAGTAACTCCTATTAATCCCCTGTTTGCTAAAATTGTAAAAACCTCATTTGATCCAGAAAGGAAAGTTGTATTACCAAGTGCAATTACTCCCTCTGTAGACGGTTTAAACAGGTTGTAGGCAATACCAAAGGAATCGTTACCTAATCCAATCAGTCCTCTAAGGAAATCATTAACAATTGAAGAACTTGCAACTACCCAAGATATGTCCGAACCTAATCTAAGTGGATTAATAGTACTAAATGATTCCCCTAATACTGATTTAATAAATGATTCGTATTGAAATCCTATGCTAAAGCCAAGTGTCAATGCAGAGAAGATAAATAGAAGTATTGGTATAGCTTTGAGTGATTTACTAAGTTTTAACCAAAGTAATATACACACTGGTATCATTACAACAAAAAATAGGATTGGTATTAAAGCTCCCTGATTAATTGAGAATACTATTAAAGAGATAAATGATACAACAAGAGCGATAATTGGATACACTACTGATTGATACTTCTGTTTTTGAACAAAATTTATTAACAAGAAAATATTTAAAAATACAGATACACCTGCAATTAACATTATCTCCTGAAACGAGAATGTTAATGGTAATCCAACAGCGAAGAAATTGCTTATATATGGAATCCAACCGAAAATATCAACTTTTAATATAGATAGTATGCTAATTACTATTAAAGACAGTAAACCTAAGGAGAGTGCATTAACAGCATTTACTATCTCTGTTTTCTTTTGTAGAAAGCCCCTTGCTAGATAGAAGAAAAGGAATAGAAATATCATAATAAAGAAACCTGTCCCAAGTCTTCCATCATAACCCCAAAATGACATCCATGTATCTTTTGCAAAAACAGTTGATATCAAGAAAGATATTAAAAGTAAAAGGAAAACCTTATCCAATGATGATTTGACAATAGAAATCTTTCCATCCCATATCCATTTAATAATTTCTAAAAGAATAATTAGGGATGAAAGAAAGATAAAAACTATACCCTTTATCTTCTCTGTTGAATCGTAAGGTAAGGGTATAATAAACCATGGTATCACAAAAAGGGTTACATAAAGAACAATCCTTTGCAACTTTGATATCATATCAAACACAGAAGATACAGTTATATTTTTCTTTTCTGACATTTGGGGACAGTAATTAATTTATCTTAGAGTATATGTTATCAGAAAATAAAGGGGGCTTAAAGCCCCCTTTCATATTACTCTACTACTTCTCCCTCTTTTACTTCATCCTCTTCTTTCTTCTTCTCTTTATCGTCCTCTTCTTTCTTATCATTACTATCTTTTTCATCGTCTTCCTTTTTCTTTTCAGAGGATTCCTTTGATGCTTTCTCATACATTTTCTTACTTACATCCTGCATCTTTTCTGTAAGTTTTTCTACCTTCTTTTCAACTTCCTCTTCATCAAAATCATCCTTTTCTATTAATTTTTTTACCTCTTCAACCCCCTCCTCTAATTCTTTCTTATCATCACCCTCTATCTTCTCTCCATTCTCTTTAAGAAGTCTTTCGATATTAAAGCACAAAGAGTCGGCATTATTTCTCTTCTCTATTCTCTCTTTCTTCTTCTTATCTTCCTCTGCATGTTTTGCTGCTTCCTCAACCATTTTCTCTATCTCTTCATCTTTTAACCCCGTTGATGCTGTAATAGTAATCTTCTGCTCTTTGTTAGTAGCTAAGTCTTTTGCATTAACATTTAAGATACCATTAGCATCAATAGCGAATAATACTTCTATCTGAGGAATACCTCTTGGTGCAGGGGGAATACCATCAAGTATAAATCTACCTAATGTCTTGTTATCCTCTGCCATCTCTCTTTCTCCCTGTAATATATGTATCTCTACACCAGGTTGATTATCAGCTGCTGTACTAAATATCTGTTTCTTTTCAACAGGAATTGTTGTATTTCTTTCTATTAATTTTGTCATAACACCACCTAATGTCTCCAAACCTAAAGAAAGAGGTGTTACATCTAAGAGTGTAATATCTTTAACATCACCACCAAGTACTCCACCTTGAACAGCAGCACCAACAGCTACAACCTCATCAGGATTAACTCCTTTATTTGGTTCTTTGCCAAATATCTCTTTAACCTTTTTAATTACAGCAGGCATTCTTGTCATACCTCCAACTAGTAATACCTCATCTATATCAGAGGTACTTAACTTTGCATCTTTAAGAGCTTTCTCACATGGCTTAACAGTTTGTTCTATTAAATCAGATGTTAATTTCTCTAAATCAGCTCTACTCATCTTGACCTTAAGATGTTTTGGACCACTTGATGTTGCAGTAATATATGGAATGTTAATCTCTGTCTCTTCAGAAGTAGATAGCTCTATCTTGGCCTTTTCTCCAGCCTCCTTTAATCTCTGAAGTGCAGTTCTATCCTCTTTAAGATCTACTCCATCACTATCCATAAAATCCTTAGCAAGCTTATCAATAATTTTTTGGTCAAAATCATCGCCACCTAGGTGTGTATCACCATTAGTAGAAAGCACTTCAAATACCCCATCACCAATCTCTAATATTGAGATATCAAATGTTCCACCACCTAAGTCAAAGATAGCTATCTTTTCATCCTTTTTATTATCTAATCCATATGCAAGTGCTGCAGCAGTTGGCTCATTAACAATTCTTTTAACATCTAAACCTGCAATTTTTCCAGCATCTTTTGTTGCCTGTCTCTGAGAGTCATTAAAGTATGCAGGAACTGTAATTACAGCCTCTGTTACTTTCTCGCCAAGAAATTCCTCTGCATCTTTTTTCATCTTAGCCAATATCTTTGCTGATATCTCTTGAGGTGTATACCAAGTATCTCCCAGCTTAACCTCATAATAAACAGGCTCTGAAACTATACCGGTAAG
>CAZQRG010000028.1:0-6907 GCA_964595745.1 uncultured Candidatus Saccharibacteria bacterium
TAATCACACTATTCTGGAAGATTAGTTTCCATATGATATGGAGTACTCTCTCTATTTTTTTCATAATATACTCCTGGCAAATACCACAACTTTACTTTTTACTCCTTCTTCTACCCTTTATCGGTTGGTCTAGATTACAATTAAAAAGACATATACCTTCTCAAGTAATAGCAGGTTTCCTTCTAACAGCACTTTGTATAACCTTAGTTTTAACCTTAGCTAAATTCTGGTAAAATCTGTTTATAATATTTTTGTATATACATATTGGAAAATTTAACAATAACACAACTTAGAGAAAAAATACTAAGAAAAGATATCTCAGCAGAAGAGATCACACGCTATTACCTTGATAGAATAGAAAGAGAGAATGGAAAGATAAATGCATATATAACTGTATCTTTTGAAAAAGCGCTAGAAAGAGCAAAACAGTTCGATAACAATTTTGAGAAAGAAAAAAATTTAAAACTTGGAGGAGTACCATTAGCAATAAAGGATGTTTTTAGTACAAAGGATATTCTAACAACCTGTGCATCACATATATTAGATGGGTACCTACCTGTATATGAATCAACTGTAACTCAGAAACTATTAAATCAAGGGGCCATATTTCTAGGCAAAACAAATCTTGATCAATTCTGTCATGGTTCCTCAACTATAACTTCATACTATGGACCAACTAGAAACCCTCATAATCTTGAAAGATTACCTGGAGGCTCAAGTGGTGGTTCTGCCGCTGCAGTTGCTGCAGACCTTTGTGCAGGATCTTTGGGAACAGAAACTGCAGGATCAATTAGACAACCTGCTAGTTGGTGTGGTGTAGTTGGATTAAAACCTTCATATGGGAGAGTATCAAGATATGGTGTTCTTGCAATGGGTTCTTCTTTAGATAGTCCAGGACCAATAACTAAAAGTGTAACAGATAGTGCATTGATTCTTTCAATTATTGCAGGCCATGATATTAAGGATTTCTCTTCATACGACAAACCTATTACTGATTATCTATTAGAGATTGATTCTTCTAAGATAAAGGGCATGAATATATGTATTCCTAAAGAGTACTTAGAAATGGATATTCAGAAAGGTGTCTTAGAAAATTTTAATAAAAGTATAGGTATATTAAAAAGATTAGGAGCCAATATTGAATATGTAAACATCTTAAATCCTCAATATGCAATGTCCGTATATACAATCACATGTAGAAGTGAAGTCTCGTCTAATCTTGCAAGATATGATGGAACAAGATATGGGTTAGAGGGTAGTGATAAAAGTAATATTAAAGTATACTACGAATCAACAAGAGGAGAGGGATTTGGCCAAGAGCCTAAAAGAAGAGTAATGACAGGTACCTACTCTCTATCTGCTGGATATGCAGATGAATACTTTAAAAAATCAGAACAGGTTCGACAGTTAGTTAAAAAAGATTTGGAAGAGATATTAAATAGATATGATTGTATTGTATCTCCCACTACACCTACAGTAGCACTAAAAGATCAAGATGCAGATAATCCTCTATTTGGAGAAATGTCCGATATATTAGCAGAAGGTAGTTCAGAAGCCGGTTTACCAGGTATATCCATACCTAATGGTATAAAAGATGAATTACCAACAGGAATACAGTTTATTGGAAAAACATTAGATGAACAGACAGTAATAAATGCAGCTAAAGCATTAGAAGAAAACCTTAATTAAGGTTGTAAAATATCTTGAGTATTACCATTTATAGATATAACTACAGAATCAACAGTACTAAACTGCTTTAATGTTTCCTCTATTTGAGCCCTAATGGCAGTTACTTTACAACTACCACCAACACCTTCCTCTAATTTGCTATTTAAATCAACCTTTGCAATCCCCTCTGAAATAGATAAGCTTTGAATTTCAACTCCATCATTAATATTTGTAAAATATCCCTCATTTTCTTCTTTCTCAGTTGTGCCTTTAAAAAGTTCTGTAAGTGCAGCTCTACCAACAGCTACTGTTTTTTCTACCTCTCTTGTAACAGGAAATACTAATGAACAATCTAAAACTTCAGGATTAAGTTTTGTACTTCCAAAAAACACCTTTAAAGAAATTGTTTCAACATCTTCAACAACTGGTTTTACAGTTATTGTAATCTGAGCATAATCGCTATTCTCTTCTAAATCAGAAGGATTACTCTTTTCAAATCTTAAAACTACAATACTCTCTTCCTCTATCTCTGTGTCTAAAACAGCAGAAAATGGAACTAACTTATCAGTAGTCCAATCACCAATTGCTGTAGCAGAAATAGTATCAATTATCTCTCCATACTGATTAAATATCCTAACAGGAAATATACCTTCAAAAAACCACTCACCTGAGACAGAACCCTTAATTTCAAATCCAAGATCTACAGTATCCCCATCTTTAATATTTTCCAACTGTAATTTCTCTCCCTTCTCAGAAAGTACCTCACCCGTATCTTTGTCATTTTTCCCATCACATACTGTAGTTAATTGTTTGCATAGTTTAATTTTACAACAAAGATCTTCATTCTTGAGAATATAGGCAGTACCGACTAATAAGATTGAAAGAATAAATATACTTAGAATCAATATTACATTCTTCATTGTGGTATACCTATAAAGTAATATACAATATATTTTAGTATACCTCTTATAAAAGAAATTTCAAGAGTTTAAATAGGACAAAAAACAGAATATATTATATTAATATATTTATTGGAAAAGATAAAAGGAAAGATTTGGCCGAAAATCATTTAAATAAATCACGTTTTTTCCACTCTTCAAGTTCTGCAGAATATTGATCATATATATCTTGGAAATCACTTCTATTTGTTACCCTTATCATCTCCCTAACATAATCAATGCGCGCCTGTCTAAATGCATTCCTAAGACTTGAAAGTTCTTTGCTCGTTATATTATTAACAACATTTTTATAGGTTATATATGCAAATTCTTTACCTTCGTAATTTATATGGGTCAAAGACTTGTTATACAACTCATCAGAAAATGTATTCATACAAGCCAGTAAAGCAAGATTACTAAAGGTAAAAATCTTACTCAATTCAGATGCTTCATCTTTAGTCAAATTCGAATCTGCTTTGTAATCTCGATCAACAGTACCTACCCCGACTCTAGTTGATAAATTTGAAAGTTTAAAACCAGAATAATTTTCAATTTCCCTTTCTCCAATATCCCAGTATATTAAATCTGAATTTAAATTCCTAACTCGATCGGGTAAATCAGGAAGTGAAATATTAAATCTATTCCTAATAACGGCTTTCCTCATGTTCCAATCTATTAAATCAGACAATAAATGATTCTCCACTTTAACTTTTCCCGGATCAAGATCAACAATAGTGCGTTCGCTGTGATGACATTCGTCTTCGTCGTCTTTATCTCCGATTGCTGAAAAAAGCATTTTATCTTTTTCACTTCCAGAATATCCATTTGAAAGTAAAGTAAATATAGTTCTTGAAGTCCTACCATTACCATCTAAATAAGGGTGAATGAGTAAAATTGACATACCAAGAACTGTTGCACATTTTTCTGGAGAATCTTCTTTTATCGCTTTTTCAAATGCTTCTTTTAGAAGTGGTTCTCTATCTTTTGGATCTGGTGGTATATATGAAGGAGTATGACCATACCCATCCATTTTGTGTTGTCCTGATATCCTACGAAAATACGCATTTAACCCATTTAACATTTCAGAAAAGCCATCAAAGGACAGAGTCTCAAAATATTTTTTTATAGATTCAGGAGTACCATCCGTTTGATTACGAATTTCTTCAAGAACCGGAGACACCTGAGATTGTTCTTGAGGATCCTGGTCTTGTCCTCCACTTAGCTGTACTTTTGATTTAAATAGTTCTTCATCCATATCTCATCATTCTAAACTATAACTAGGACATTTTCTACTAATAGAGCGAATTTCTCTTTTAAGTTCACATTTTTATACTTGGGGAATTTCAATTTGAGTCGCCTGGGACTCGAACCCAGCACCTACTGCTTAAAAGGCAGTTGCTCTAACCTGATGAGCTAGCGACCCAATAGACATGATTATACCCCCCATGCATGTATTTATACAACCCTAAATATATAAATCTTTAATTGGAGAAAAAGATCTTCTATGTATTGGACAAATTCCATACCTTCTAATAGCCTCTATATGTTGCTTAGTACCATATCCAACATGTTTCTCAAAACCATACTCAGGATATTTCTTACTAATCTCTCTCATATACCTATCCCTAGTTACTTTAGCAATAATAGAAGCAGCAGATATTGAGTATTGTTTAGTATCCCCTTTATTAATTTTTTCTAAACTATACCCCTCTATTGATTCAACGTTATTCCCATCAATAATTAAATAATCTGCTCTTTTACCTAACATTTTTTCTACCTCTTTAAGTGCTCCCTCCATTGCCATTCTCACTGCTATCTGGATTCCAAATTCATCAATCTTTTTAGAATCAATCATACATACACCACAAGCAAGAGAATTACCTAATACAAAGTCAAAGGATAGTTCACGCTGTTTTAGAGTCATTTTTTTACTATCCCTTATTATTGGGCTAATATCAGTACTTTTATCAATTACCACCGCTCCAGCACACACAGGACCAGCTAGTGGGCCTCTTCCTACCTCATCAATACCTACAACATACCTATACCCTTTCTTCCATAGGCTCTTTTCTAATTCAATATCTGGAAATATCATAGTATTGAAATATATATATATGACATGTATCATATTACTATGAAACATACACTAATATCAATATTTTTCCTTTCCTTCACCATATTCTTAAACCCTTTCCCAACTTTTGCCCAAACAGATGATAACGGAATTACCTATGAAGAAAATCAACAAAACAATGAGGATTTAAAAGTAGCCGTTGATGATATTAAAACATTAAAAGATACTTTAAATCTTACTAATGATGAAAGTACAAGTACTAAATTAAACTTCTTCCAAATATTAGTTGCAATATTTGCTCCCCTCTCCTTTATCGCTATTGCTTACCTTCTAATTAAGAGATTAAAATTGTAATACAATTTTTAATAGTGTATATTTTAAATAAATAAATTAAAAATATTATCAATATGAGTTCCTCAACAGATGATTTTTTCAAAGGATTACTCTTTGGTGCTGTAATGGGTGCTGCAGCTGGAATACTTCTAGCTCCTAAATCAGGGGTAGAAACAAGAGCAGATATCAGAAAATTAGCCTTAGATATTAGTGATCAAGCTCAAGATACTTATGTTAATGCAAGAAAACAGGTAGAAAAGAAAATTAAAGATCTAAAAACAGCTGGTAAGAGAATAGACTTAGAATCATACAAGAAGTTAGTACTGGAAGTTGTGGATGAAATTAAAAATGATTCTGATGTAACATCTGAAACTGCAAAAAAGATTGGTATGCAACTTAATGATGACTGGAATGAAATTAAGTCTGCAGTAGTATAACCATATATTTGGTATAATCTTACAATTGCGAGAGTAGTTCAATTGGTAGAATGTCTCCTTCCCAAGGAGAAGGTCGCGGGTTCGAGTCCCGTCTCTCGCTTTTGTATTGAATAATTATGCCTCCTCTGTTACAATTCATGTTACAATTGCTGGTGTAGCTCAGTTGGTAGAGCATTCCCTTCGTAAGGGATAGGTCGGCGGTTCGATTCCATCCACCAGCTTTTTAGAATAGAAATATGGAAACACCAAAATATACAATTACAAACCTGATACTCAATTATATAGTTAAGTATGAATTAGCTATTCAATCAATTAAACAAACTGTAATTCCAAGTCCACTACTCGCTGAGGTAAGAGAAAAATTAAGAGCAGAAGAGATTGATAAATTAGGAGAATTAATTGCTTACCCAATTGGATACAGTAAATCCTTAACAGTACAAAGAGGACAGGTAATGCCATCTCATAAAACGAAATTAAAGATATTTACAAACTTTAAGAATACACAAGATTTCATAGATACCTATACAGCTAAAAGTAATCTAAAACCATCAATAGAGTTAAGTACTCACTTAAATAAAATACTCATGAAAGATATTGTAGAACCTTGGGATCAGGGAAGAGTAAAAGATTTTTCAGAAAAACCATATGACCTATATGACACATGGTACAAACTAAGAGATTACTACCCAAGTATAGATATGAGATACCATTTTAATGATATTTTTAATTGGATTGTTAACTCCTCAACTGGTACTCACAAATTAATACAGCTAGGTATTTTACTTTATGAATATATTGATAAAGCTCCCTTTTTTGCAGGCAATCAGATTACCGCTATATCCACATTAAAGGTATTAAGTAAAATATATGGACTTAATCCTCATAATATTATTCCTTATGCCAAAGCGTTCTATGCAATAAGTGAGGATATAGAGTCAGCGTTCAAGATATCAAGCAGTAAAAGAGACCTCACTGTGTTTCTTGAAGCGATTCTTTACACTCTCTCATTAACAGTAATAGATGCATCAAAACTACTCACAGATGAATATGATAAAAAACTAAATATAAGAAAAAGTATAGGTAATGAACTTAACCCAAGACAGGTTAAAATAGTTGAATACCTAAATAGTAATCCAAGAGTAACAAGACAACAGTATACTAAAATGATGGGTATCTCCTTTATGACCTCTTACAGAGATTTACAAGAGCTAATAGACAAAGAGTATATATCTCAAAAGGGAAAAGGAAGAGGAACATACTACATAATTCCAGATTCTGACACACAGGAACAGGAGAGAGTAGAAAGAGAGATACAGATATTTGGTTAAATTGCGATATTAAAATATAACTGATATTATTTTTAAGATGACAGACACTTCTAAATACGACATAATCATAGGTCTAGAGATACATATACAGAGTAAAACATTAAGTAAAATGTTTTGCTCATGCAAAAC
>CAZQRG010000029.1:0-6724 GCA_964595745.1 uncultured Candidatus Saccharibacteria bacterium
GAAATTATAAAAGTAGTGTATTTTATGTATTTTTATACAATTTGTCCAGCTTACCAACTATTACTAATCTCTGTTGAGATGTCCAAAGAGGTGAGCATGTAATCAATGTTATTCTGTAATCAGAGTAGTCTTGTAAAACAGAGGTGTCATTTTTTTCTACTATTTTTGTATCAGTAACAATGTAGGTAAACTGTGAATCTGATTGAATAACCTCAATTCTATCCCCTACTTTCACCTTATCAAGATTAAAGAAAGTATCTTTGTTAGGTGGCAATTTTGCATATCTATGACCTATTATTACAGTATTACCTTTCTGTCCAGGTAGGTTAGATGAAGGGAAATGCCAGAACCCTTTATTCATTGTATGAGAATCTAATCCTTCATAGATATTCCCTTCTACTTCGATTGAATTAATTAGGATTTTGGTGTTAAGATTTTCTAATACTTTTTCTTGAATTACTGTATCTTTACTTAAACTTTCTTCTATACTTAAACCTGTTGTGTTGGCAGTTGTAACACCAAGTATTTTATCTCTTGTTGGAGATAGCTGAGTTAGAATTTGGAATACTATTTCTCCAGCACTTCTCTGTATATCAAATCTTTTTATAGGTCCGATTACTTTGTTGTAATTTGGGTATACAACAAAGTACCCAAGGGGTACTAGTACCACTAGTATTAATGCTGTTGTTATTAGAGTTTTTAATATTATTCTCATACGTATATTCTATCAATTATATATACATCTTGCACTATTTTAGTTTTTGTTTTATGCTATCATAGATGAAGTATATAAATTATAATATAGGTTAGAGTGGCAAAGAAAAAAGATATTAAAAAATCTGCCTCTAGATATTCAGAAAATGATAGTATGAAAAGTAAGGTTGAAATAAAAAAACCTATACCTGCAAATCAAGAAAGAATTTCAAGATTAGTAGGTTCCCTATTTATTGGTTTAGGAGTCTTACTAGTAGCATTTGGTATTTTCTCATATATAAAGTATAGAGAGGATCCATTACTTGATCCAGAGTTAGAGTCACCTGCGCTACAGGAGGTTACCTCAATTACAAATGGGGATAAAATCTTGGTAAAGGGTAATGCAGCTGGATATGATAATGTATTTGTATATGTAAATGATGAAAAGGTTGGTGATGTTAAAGTTGATGATGAAGGTAAATACTCTTTTGAATATACTTTAGAAGATGAGGGTGAGTATTCAATTGCTGTTGCTGGAGTTAAAGGATTCCCAAATAGAAATATATCTCCGAAATCTGATAGTATGATTTCCGTAATTGATAGAAGTGCTCCAAGTCAGGATTCTGTTGCACTTAAGTATGGAGAAGAAACAAACAAAGATACATTTATTCTTGTTGGTACTACCGAGCCAAATGCATCTGTACAAGTAAAGAGGGGAACAGAAAGTTACAATGGTTTGGCTGATAAAGATGGAAATTTTAGGATAGAGGGGATCTCATTAGATGAAGGGAAGAATGTATTTGCAGTATATATTAAAGATGTTGCTGGTAATGAGGTATTACTTGAAGAGAAAGTAAGAGTTGCCTATTCACCTGCTGGTAGTGTTAATGGAGATGCTGTTGTTGATAAAAATATTCCACAAGCAGCTGGGACTTTTGATGAATTAATTGGAAATGAGTTAATGATGCTATTTGGATTAATTGCTTTAGGAGCATTTATAAGTAGTTCTGCTGTTGTATATTTGAAAAACAAGAGATAGGGGAAGGGATATAATAATAGAAATTAAAGAGAGGTTTTTAACCTCTCTTTTTTTAATATATTTTAATTTACTCTATCAAATATTAATCTATTATTGGTATAATGGAGGATTAATAAATAAACTATGTTAATATGACAAAAATATTAAATATAAATATGGAGAAAAGACAAGAGGAGAATACATATAAAGGATTTTCAAATTTATTAAAAATTAAAGATTTAAGAAAAGATAAAAAACAGGTTTTTGTTATTGAATTCTCTTGGAAAGTTATACTTTCTATTCTTTTAATCCTTGGTATTATCTTTTTTGGTAAGCAGATAATTTCAGTATTAGTATTTCTGTTTTTAAGTTTTGTAATAATGTCTTCGGTACTTCCGATAATTAAATGGTTTGAAAAGAGAAAAATATCAAAAGGCTGGGCAATTGGGATTACGTATTTCTTAGGTGTTATCCTCATATTAGCACTTATGGCAGTAATTGTACTTCCTTTCACAAATCAATTAGATAATCTATCAAAGAGTTTACCAGTGTGGGTAAAAAGTTTTACTTCAAATTTGTCCGCAATCAGTTTTGGAGATATAAAGATTGATTCTGATACGATTAATAAAAACATACTAAAATGGTTTGAAAAATTTACATCTATTGATAGTTTTGAAAACATTGCTTCTACATTAGGAGGAGTATTCGGATGGGTTTCTCTATCTCTTGCAGCCGTAGTATTTTCTGTATATTTAGTGATTGAACATGACAAGGTATTAGATTTCGGATTAATAAGAATTACATCTGATGAGAAAAGGGAAAGAGTTAAGAGATTAGTTTTAGATTTGGAGAAAAAATTGGGAGGCTGGTTACTTGGACAAGCTGTAGTTAGTACAATAGCTGGAACGGTATTAGGTTTAACATTGGCTTCATTCGGAGTACCTTTTGCTTTACCAATGGGTGTTTTAATTGCCCTCTTTTCAGCAATTCCTTCTTTAGGTGCAACTGTTGCATCAATTCCTCCTCTATTAATTGCACTGATTACAAATGGTCCATTAAGTGCCTTTATCATACTTATAATCTTTTTAGTTTATCAACAGATAGAGAACAATTTCATCATTCCAAAAGTAATGGGTGGAGCAGCAGGAGTCAAACCTATGTTAATACTTTTCTCAGCCATTATTTTTCTAATTCTCTTTGGAGTATGGGGAGCAGTACTATCTGTTCCCGCTATAGTAATAGGGAAAATATGCTATGAGTTTTACATTGACTTGCAAAAAATTGAGGCTAAAGGTAGCATTAATTAGTCTTTAAATAATCTGACAAACTGCCAAAGTAATGTCTGAATCACTATCAAAAGAAAAAAGAGCTGTATATTTTTGGGAAGACCATATTTATAGAAAATTGAGAGAAGATTCAATAGGGAGGAAAGGTCTTTCACTGTTTGAACTAAAGGATATGGATATCCCTATTCCTGATTTCTTTGTAGTATCATCATATGTTTTTGATAAATTGGTTTCCCAAACTTTAAAAAGAGATGCAAATGACTTACTTGAGAAAGGTCGTAATCCAGATGAATCTGAAGTTTTAAAATCACTACTTAAGACAGATTTTGGTGAGGAGGATATAGAAGAAATAATCTCTGCATATACAAGAATTTCTGGTTTTACAGATGCGTGGGTATCTGTAAGATCGTCTGTTGTATCACCATCTAATCCCGAAATTTCTTTTTCTGGAATCTTTTCTACTGAATTAAATGTTAGAGGTAAGAAAAATTTAATTGACTCAATTAAAAGGATATATGCATCCCTGTATACAGATGATGTTGTTGCATATGCTTCTTCAAAAGGTATTAATTTAGGTGATATTAAACTTGCGGTTGTAGTACAAAAGATGATACAGGCAGAGGTATCTGGAGTTGCATTCACAGTTGATCCAATCACACAAGACCCTAGCAAGTTAAGTATCGAGGCTGTATTTGGACTTGGAGATACTATCTCTTTAGGTGAGCTTACTCCTGATTCATACCTATTAAATAAAAGAGATTTGGGGATCCTTGAGAAGAAAATATCTCCTCAGGAATGGATGAAGATACGAGTGGTAAGTTCTAATTCAACTAAAAAGGATGGTACTGAAAGAGTAACAATATCTGGAGCATGGAGTCATAAACAAAAGGTAGATGATCAATATCTTAAAGAGATTTCTAAGATATCTTTAATAGTTGAGAATAAATTAAGAAAAGCTCAAAACATTGAATGGGTAATGTCTGGAGGAAAGGTATGGGTATTGCAGAGTAAAGATCTCTATGAGAGATATATCCCAGATCAAAACAAGATTGAGATTGCTAAGAATTTTGACACCTTAGGAGAGGTATTAAAATGGACATTAGAGAAATATGAGGGTATAGGGGTACTTGAGGAAAAGACAGTTCAAAATGCTCAAAGAATAGTACAGGGGAATAGACATGAATATAGCCCTCTTACGGAGAAATTAATTAGTATAGCAAAAGGAAAGACTAAAAAAGAAGAGGATGAGGAAGGTAAGCAGATAAGTAATATTAATGATTTCATACTTAAGGGATTAGGTGCAAGCTTTGGAGTAGTTGTTGGTAATATTAAAATAATTGAAAAAGTAAGTAAGGCTGAAATTAATAAAAAAGATATTCTTGTAATTAAGGAGTTCTCTTCTGAGATGGAATCTCTAATTATTAACTGTGGTGGTGTGATACTTGAAAGTGGAGGTATAACTAGTGATACTGCAATACTATGTAGAGAGTTTGATATTCCAGCAGTAGTAGGTGCTACAAATGCATCCTCCATATTTAAAAATGGTCAATTGGTAAGATTAGATGGAAATACTGGAAGTATATATGTTGAGAAAGAGTCATCCCCTACTCCCACTATTTCGAATTCTGTAGTTAAAGCTTACAAAGAAGAAAATCTTTCTGGTATTGATTTGCTTAAAACAGATTTAGAGAAAGAAGAAGAAATCCCTCAGGTTGAGGGAGGACAGGAGTATAGAATACCTCATGATATGAATCTTTCTCCTTGTGCTACGAAGGTGTTCTTAAATCCAGTAGATGAGGTTAGTAAACTAGTAGATATAGTTGGTAACTCCCATGGTCTAGTATCTGTTGATTTGGATAAAATTATGATTGAAGATGGAAGACATTTACTTGCATATGTTGATGATAAAAAGTTTGTTGAATATTCAAAAAAAATTGCAGACAAGATATGTCACTATGTAGATCTAGCAGAGGGTAATCAAGTTATTTTAGCTTTAGGTTCGTCAAAAGTATCTGAATTTAGAGGATTAACAAAAGGGAAAGAATTTGAAGATACAGAATTAGAGGATTCTGTTCATGGACTTGCCCACTATCTTTCTAACAAAGAGTTGCTAAGTAGAGTATTAAAGATAGTAAGAAGGGTAAGAAATATTAATAAAAAAAGAAATGTAGATATTGCCATATACTCGCCAAGGAATGCTTCTGCTATGACTGAATTTAAAAAGAGTTTACTTGCAGCTGGTTTTAGAAGAACCACATCATTTAGAATATATGCGATATTAGATAATCCTACAGATGTAATATTGGCAGATGAAATACTTGAAGTTAAAATAGATGGAGTAATAATTGAGATGCCAAGAATAGTTAGAGTAATGCAAGGGTTTAAGTTTGATGATACGAAGGCTAAATATGATTTAGGAGTGAATAGTTCTCTTAAAGTTGTAGATACAGTATGTGATATATCAAAATCTCCATCTAAAGAGGTAATCATTGTTGCAGAGGATAATAACGAGTTGGTAAAGTACTGTGTCCAAAAAGGTGTATATGGAGTATCTGTACTTCCCAAGAGTGTTAAAGATATTCGTAAACTAGTTTCAGATCAGGAAGCAAAGATTATTTTGAGTAAAAAATAATATTTTCTAGCAGCATATAGTTTTCACTATGTATTCTTCTGTATAATAGGGAATGGAATTTGATATTAAACAAACACCTATGATGGATCAATATCTTAGGTTTAAGAAACAATATCCTGATAAGGTAGTACTTTTTAGAATGGGTGACTTCTTTGAAACATTCGGAGAAGATGCAAAAATTACCTCTAAGGTATTAAATATTACACTTACAGCTAGAAGTAAAAGTAGTAACCCTACTCCGCTTGCTGGCTTTCCTCATAAGGCTATTAATCAGTATCTTCCCAAATTAGTTAAAGCAGGGTACTGTGTTGTAATAGTAGACCAGTTAGAAGATCCAAAACTTGCAAAGGGTATTGTTAAAAGAGGTGTAACAAGAATAGTAACACCAAGTACTATTGATGACTCTGACTCAATTAAAAGTAATTACATGTGTTCTTTTTGTAAAATAAAAAATGACTTAGGAGTAAGTGTGTGTGATATCTCAACTGGTGAACTAATATGGATATATACAAAGTACAATTCAAAAAATGTTGAAAGTATTCTTTCTTCTTTTGATCCTGTTGAGATCTTGCTACTTGAAAATGAAAAAGAGTTGCAGTTTTCAACCATACCTGTTCAGTTTTTAAGTAAGGGATTATCTAACACAAAATACTGTGAAGAGATATTAAAAGAATTCTTTAAAGTATCAAATATTCAATCTTTAGGATTAGAGGATAAAATAGCAGCCCTGTGTTCTATATCTATGATTCTAAAACATATACAAGATACTCAACTGATGGAGCCATCTCATATTAAGAAACCTCAGAGAAAGAATTTAACTTCAACTATGATTCTTGATAGGGCCACTATTAGAAACTTAGAACTTGTATCAAATTCATATACAGGTGAAATAAAGGGTTCTCTTTTTTCTGTTATTGATAATACCTCAACTCAAATGGGAAAGAGGTTACTCTACTCTTGGATATTAAATCCTTTAATTGAAAAAAAGGAGATTGATAAAAGATTAGATATAGTTGAATTGCTATTTAATAACCGAGAGGTACTTTTAGAAAGCAAAGAGATACTCTCTGATGTGAGTGATATAGGAAGGATAAT
>CAZQRG010000030.1:0-4415 GCA_964595745.1 uncultured Candidatus Saccharibacteria bacterium
ATGATACCCATTACGATAAGCATTTCTACTAGGGTAAAACCTGAATATTTTCTATTCATAGAAATAAAAATATAAAATAATTTATATATATAACTTATACGATTAAATTCATAAAGTCAACTACCATACCCATTACCTCTGACAGTTGGAACATAGGCATATAAATAGCTAAAGAAATAAAAGCAATAGCCAAACCCATTATAATTAAAAACACAGGCTCTAAAATAGAAGACATATTCTCAGTAGCAACATCTACCTCATCTTTGTAGTACTCGGCTATCTTTTCTAAAACAGTATCTAACTCTCCTGTCTCCTCACCAACAGCTACCATACTACTAACAATAAGAGGGTAGTATTCACTTCTAGCAATAGGAAGTGCAAGAGATCCTCCCTTTTCTACCTCTTTTTTAGCATCAAGGATTACCTCTCTAAATACCTCATTGTTTATAGAAAGGGCTGTTAATTCTAATGCCCTAATAATGGATAAACCACTACTTAGAAGTAGTGCTAAAAGTCTTGTGAACTGTGCAATCTGCATCTTACTAACAATCATTCCTAATATAGGGACCTTCACAATTATCTTATCTCTACTCCTTTTACCCTTTGGAGTATCTACCCACACCTTATACCCAATTACCAAAGAAAGAATAACTATTAATACAGCCCACCAATAACCGACAAAGAATTTACTCATATTCATTAGGAATTGAGTTATTGCTGGCAGTTCTGCATCAAATTCCCCATATATATCACTCATAGATGGAACTAATACAAACATCATAAGAAGCATAACTGCTATTATTACGACAAGAAGAATAATAGGGTAGGTAAGTGCACCCTTTAATTTCGCTTTAAGCTTTTTACTCTCTTCTAACTCAATAGCCAACTTATCAAGTATCTTATCTAAATTACCACTTGACTCACCAGCTTCGATAAGATTTACAGCAACATCATCAAACACTTCATCTGAAGTTCTAAAAGAGTCTGCTAGACTCTTACCAGCTTCAACAGAAGTTTTAACTTGAGTAATTACTTTCTTAAACTGAGGATTAACTATCTGCTGTTCCATAACCTGCAAACCCCTTGTTAAGGGTAAACCCGCACCAACCATAGTAGCAAGCTGTCTCATAAAGACAACTTTCTCTTTCATAGGTATACCACCAATATTAATCTGTCCTAACTCCTCTAAATCAAACGTGACCTGTTCTTTAATACTTACAACAACCAACCCTTTATCCTGTAATATCTCAGCTAATGACTCTGCATCCTTTGCCTCTAATTTCCCATTAATTTCTTTTCCCTTACTATCTCTTGCTGAATATGTATACTTTGGCATAATATATTAACTCTTAAGTAATCTTAATACTTCCTCAGGAAATACTGCATACTCCTGAGCTTTTTGAACAGAAATAACTCCCTCTCTTATCAACGCAACTAAGGATCTTTCTAATGACACCATACCAATATCTGAACTTGTTCTAATAACATTATCTATCTGATGTGTCTTAGCTTCTCTAATCATATTCCTGATAGCAGGATTAGCAATCATAATCTCAGAGACTGCTCTTCTTCCTCCCTTATCCAAAGGTATTAACCTTTGAGCAACTATTGCTTCTAATATATTTGAAAGCTGTAATCTAATTTGTGGTTGCTGATTATTTGGAAAGACATCTATCATTCTATCTACTGTCTGTGCACAGCTATTAGTATGTAAGGTCGCAAATACAAGATGACCTGTTTCTGCCAAAGTAATAGCTGCAGCTATAGTTTCGTAGTCTCTCATCTCTCCAACAAGTATTACATCAGGATCTTGTCTAAGTGCACTTCTAAGTGCAACTGGCCAAGAAAGGGTATCATCAGTCATCTCTCGCTGATCTATAAGGGCTTTCTTACCCTCAAATACATATTCAATAGGGTCTTCTATTGTAACAATGTGACAGAATCTCGTCATATTTATCTCTTCTAATATGGCTGCAAGTGTAGTACTTTTACCATGTCCTGTTGGACCTGTTACTAATACAAATCCCTGTTTTAATTGTGCAAACTGATGATATATATTTGGAAGTAGTAATTCATCTAAACTTCTAACACGGGATGGAATCAGTCTAAATGCAGCAGCAATATTCTTCATTGTATGATATGCATTTATTCTAAACCTTGCTGAATATTCACTATCATGGAAATATGCTAAATCTACCTCTTTATTAACCTCAAAAAGTTCTTTCTTCTCATCCGAAAGAATTGGCATAATTAATTCTTCTGCATCTTGGGGTGTAATTACTGTCTCACTAATCTCTTTTAACTCTCCATCTATTCTAACTATTGGAGGATATCCTACTGCAATATGTAAATCTGATGCATTATGCTGTATAGCATATTTAAGCAATTCATCTATCTTTGTTGTATCTGAAACCATTTCAACAGAGTTGGCACTATCTGATAAATCTAATGGCTTAGCAAGATTGTTCTCCTTAGGATCTCTCTTTAAAGCCTTTGGGATTTTTTCTCCAGGTATAATATCTTGTAATTCATTGTCTACAACACCCTTAAGTCCTGTATTACTGTTTAAGTCATTAATTGGATTGGTTGCCTCTTGTATATTTTCTAACTCTTCCACTTGTGGTTGGAGAGGTGTAGGGAGAGGAGTCAGAATAGGGGCATCAAGAATTGAAGGAGTAGGAGTTTCTAGTTTAACAGGAGGTATCGGTTCTTCTTCAGTAGTAACCGCTGGCTGGGTTATCTCTATATCGACTGGATTCTCAACAACTGGGGGAGTAGGTATAGGTGTTGGAGTAGAAGAGGGTTGTTCAATTCCCTTAATCTGTGCTGCTAAATCTTGCAATATTTTCTCTTCAGAAGGAGTCTGTAAATTCTGAGTTGTAGTTGTATTATTCCCAATTGGTAGACCACTAGTAGGGGTATTAACAACAGGCGAAATACCTGTGCTTTGGGACAAATCAGGATACTGAAGAGTAACATTTTGGGCAGTATTGTTATCCATTATTTTCCATTATAACCTAAAATTATTCTTTTGACACTCTTAAAACTTCCTCTATACTTGTAATACCTTCAAGTACTTTCAAAAAGCCATCTTGAATCATAGTAATCATTCCATTTTCCTTTGCCTCATTTTCTATATCCTGAGCAGTAACACTTTCCATAATCATTCTACTAATTTTATCAGTAACATCCAAGACCTCAAAAATACCAATACGACTTGAATAACCTGAACCACCACATCTATCACACCCAGACCCTTTATAAACATATATTATTGGATTACCATCAGGTCCAACCTCTGGAACTTTTAATACTGCAGATCCTTCTTCCCCCTTCTGTTTTTTAGCAGTAATAACTTGGTTTAAATAGTTAACTAAGTTGAAATTCTTGATACTTGAAAGAGATTTAACTAAAGTTTCAATCTCTTCTGGTAAGGCAGGAACCGCTCTAATACAGTGAGTACATATCTTTCTTGGAAGACGTTGACCAACCAAAACACGCAGAGTTGATGCCAATAGATATGGTTCCATTCCCATATCTAAAAGTCTAGGAATAGCTGCAGGAGCACTATTCGTGTGTAGAGTAGAAAGAACTAAATGGCCTGTTAGAGAAGCCTGAATTGCAAGCTCTGCTGTCTCTTGGTCTCTAATCTCTCCAACCATAACGATATCAGGGTCCTGTCTTAAAACAGATCTTAAACCATTCGCAAATGTTAAACCTACATCAGCATTAATTTGTACCTGAGTTACACCAGGAACTCTAATCTCAACTGGATTTTCTAAAGAGATAATGTTAACACCTGGATCATTTACTTTAATAAGAGCACATGCCAAAGTTCTTGTTTTTCCACTACCTGTAGGACCGGTAACTAATACTATTCCGTTTGTTACACTCAGTGCATCTAAAAAGATTTTGTAACCATTACCTCTTAAGCCCGTAGACTCTAGTGTAATTCCAGATGTATCAGATTCAAGTAAACGCATAACTATCTTTTCACCATGAATAGTAGGCATAACAGAAACACGAATATCTACCTTAATATTCTTGACCTTAACCTGAAACCTACCATCTTGTGGAATCCTTTTCTCATCTATCTTAAGGTTAGACATAATCTTTACACGAGATATAACGGCAGGGCCTAAAGTTCTTGGTAAAGATAGTCTCTCTGTCATTACACCATTGATTCTAAACCTAACCCTTAATCTTGTCTCCATTGGCTCTATATGGATATCAGAGCTCTTTGAGGTAACAGCGTACTGCATAATTGAATTTACAATTCTTGCAACAGGAGCGTTCTTTAAATCAATACTATCTATTAAACCCGGATCTTCACTTATCTCTTGAACAGGAACATCAACATCCTCTAGCGCTTCTGTAACCTCTGTACTCATTACATCTCCAATTCTTCTATCTAA
>CAZQRG010000030.1:4515-6683 GCA_964595745.1 uncultured Candidatus Saccharibacteria bacterium
CCTCTAGCGCTTCTGTAACCTCTGTACTCATTACATCTCCAATTCTTCTATCTAAGACATAGTTGAGTCCATCCTCTGTTGTAATATATACAATCAGTTTTGTATTAGCTGGATACCTTCTCTGTAATGCCTGGGTAGCTTGAACATCAAACGGGTCAATCATTGCATATTTAACGGAGGTTTCATCTCTTTCAAATGGAATAGCTCTATATTTTTTTAAATTTTCAATAGGAACCTCTGCGATAATACTGTCTGGAATAGCAGTTTCATTTAAATCAACATATGGGATATTAAAGAGTGCAGATTTAGCTTTAACAATTGATAAGTCATCTGCTAAACCCATCTCTCTGATAATGGCCTCTTCATTTTTAGGAGAACGACTTCTTTCAACCTGAACACGATTAGCATCAGCATCACTTATAACTCCCTGTTTTTGTAGGTATGTAAGTAAAGATTCTTGGGCCACAATATATAGGCAGTAAATTAAACTTAAATAATAATAGCAGTATGAAGTAAAGCTTGCACGACCTATAACTATAAATTAGCCATATTACCTTTCCCTGTAATATCTAACCTTACGATACATATCTAACACTCTAACTAAAAAATATTTCTTTTTATCAAAGGGATAATCCATTGTTCTTTGATATTTAACAATATATCCGCCAAATCCTCTTTTGAAATTTGAATACCCATATCTTGGATTAGAAGGTATATATTTTTCATCAGGTAAAACATCCCATGAATTAAAATATTTAAACCCTTCTCTCTGAGCTTGTAACATACACTCCCATCGAAGTAACATTGCGCCTCTAATTTTGTCATGCATACCAGTTTGACAGCTATACAAACAGGAAACCTCATTTCCCCAGAAAGAGAGTACTAACATTGCAATAGGATCTTTTTCATATTCTGCAATTGCCAATCTAATCTCTCCATTTTGTCCTAAATATCTTAACTGTTTTAAATAGTACTCCTTATCATTAATTACAAAATCCTTTGCATCTGCACTCTTACTTAAATAGTAAGTAAACTGTTCCCAATCTGAAATCTCATTTGAGAATCTTACATGTACACCTTCTTTTCTTGCTTTACGAATATATGTAGGATAGTTCTTTCCCATACCATTGCTTTTACACCATTCCAATAGTTGCTCCTCTGTCTGACCTTTTAATTCTGTAAACCACGGTGTTTCAGGTTGAACATAGTTAACACATATCTTAAATCCTTGTTTAAGTGGAACTGTAGAAACTAAATTGTCTTCTTCAATAGCAGGATCAATTTTAAAAAAGATATATCCTTTCTCATTGAAATACTCAATTAGACAATTTAAAACTTCCTTGTACAGATCATTGTCAAATCTTTTAAGTATCGGTCCTCTAGAGCAGTAAATATATTTTCCAAATGTCTGCTTAATTTCATAACAGAGTGCAACAGCTACCAACTCTTCAGCATTAAACAAACCTAACCTAAATGTTTTTCTTCCTAAACCCAACTGTTGATACATACTCCAATTCCAAGATTGCATGAAATTTGAATTAGGACTTTCTTTTACAAAATCATCTGATTCACTATCTTTTAATATCTCTTTTATTTCTAATTTCATAATATGTTTAATCAATTTACATCATATATATGATAAAATCTATTATAATGACATATTTAATTGTAGGAAATAACGAAGAAAATATAAAGGGGAATATTAAAAGTATTCTAAAAGAGCTATGGGAGAGAGATTTAAATGAAGATATTTTTGATAACAAAAATCCAGATATACATATCCTATACGGGAGTAATATAAAAAGTATTGGAATAGAGGATGTAAAAGCTTTTCAAAAAGAAATGGTATTTAGTCCATTTAAAGAATTAATCCAAATTGGAATAATATTTGATGCACAGAAGTTAACTACACAGGCACAGAACTCTTTATTAAAAACTCTAGAGGAGAGTAGTAATACTACTACATATATTCTTACAACAAACAATGAAATGAATCTTTTGCCAACAGTACTCTCTCGTTGTTCAAAGATATATTCAAAGGAAGTGAAAGAAGAAAAAAAAGACCTACAATTTGAAAACATATTTGAACTTGATTTGATAAAAGCTTTTAAAACGATAGAGGAAATTGCAAAAGATAGGGAAAACACATTAGAATTTCTCAAAGAGTA
>CAZQRG010000031.1:0-1790 GCA_964595745.1 uncultured Candidatus Saccharibacteria bacterium
AGGGGTCTGTCAGAAATGCAAAGGAAGTTTTGAGATTGAAGAGATGGAAGCTGATCACATTACCCCTTGGCACGAAGGTGGGAAAAGTACAATAGATAATTGCCAAATGCTATGCAAAGATTGTAATCGAAGAAAAGCAGGAATATAAAAATTTATTATGAATGTAAATCCGAATCTGTTGATAAATATACTTTATTCTTAGTCAAATGAATATCTCTAGTAAATCTTTGAATAGTAACTTACATAAAGCAAACAAAGCTAAAAAAGATGAGTTTTATACTCAACTTGTTGATATTGAGAGAGAACTAAAACATTATAAAGAACAGTTTAAGAACAAGGTTGTTTATTGTAATTGCGATGATCCCTTTGAAAGTAATTTTTTTAAATATTTCGCGGCCAATTTTAATGCTCTTGGACTTAAGAAATTGATCACTACAAGTTATTCTGGATCACCTATTGCTGGAGGGCAGTTACCATTACTTGAAGTTAAAGGATTAAAACCTACTGGCAAAGAACCTTTTAAGATAGAACTAAATGAAATCACAGATACTAATGCAGACGGAGCAGTAGGACTTACCGATGTAGAGTCCCTTTTAAAAAATAATGCAAATATAGCTATGCCGCTTAAGGGAAACGGTGACTTTCGAAGTAAGGAGTGTATTGATCTCTTAAAACAAGCAGACATAGTCGTTACTAATCCTCCTTTTTCCCTATTTAGAGAATATGTTGGACAATTAATCGAATACAATAAAA
The DNA here is from genome assembly GCA_964595745.1 of uncultured Candidatus Saccharibacteria bacterium. GTDB lineage: Bacteria > Patescibacteriota > Dojkabacteria > SC72 > SC72 > UBA2259. The sequence continues at coordinate 754 of CAZQRG010000031.1, forward strand.
ATTTTCTAATTCTCGGGGATCAAAATGCTACTACTACTAAAGACTTCTTTCAATTATTCAAAGAAAATAAGATCTGGCTTGGTTATGACAATGGAGGAACAAAATGGTTTCAAGTCCCAGATGACTATGATATTGAAACACAGGCAAGAATTAAGATTGAAAATGGAAAAAAGTTTTTTAGTATGGGGAGAATAGTATGGTACACAAATCTAGAAACTACCAAACGTCATAATGAACTCACCCTATACAGGAAATATTCACCAGAAGCTTATCCCAGCTATGATAACTATGAGGCTATAAATGTTGACAAAGTAACTGAGATCCCAATGGATTACGAGGAAGTAATGGGGGTTCCTATAACCTTCTTAGATAAATATAATCCCGATCAATTTGAAATAATTGGCCAGACACACAGTGGAGATGTTTCTAGAGAGGTTGAATTGCTAAGAAAAGATCCTAAACATAGACATAGAGGCATAGTGCACGGGGAAAGAAAAGAAAAATATGCCCGTATTCTAATTAAAAATAAAAAATTAAAAAAACAATTTTGAGACCCCAAGTCCATCCTCACTACTTAAACTCAAAGCTATTCGACTGATATCGGGTTTAAGGATCTAAATATAAAGTGTACTAGCTGATTCAAATGGTAATAACAAATCAATATCTATATTATGTCTCTTAAGTTCATCTACTAGCCTATCTATATTTTTTGCTCCAAGTCCAATCAGCTTTCTTTTATCAATTAATATCAACAGTCTTCAACCCCTCATTCTGAAAGAAATTCTTTGTAAATTGATTTACGCTCAAATTCTGAAGCAAGAGTGATTCCAAGGCATCATCTACCATTTTTTGTCCTTTTTCTTTAGTTATTTCAACAGCGACACCCAGACTTGTTGCATCAAATGGAATACCCATTTGGATATCATGATTCTCTTCACGATTCCTCTGAACTTCTAGATTCGTAGCTATCTCTTCATTATTTGGGTTCTCGTTCTCACTAATAAATGTTAGCAATTTTTTAAGCTCTTTCTCATCAT
>CAZQRG010000031.1:1800-6681 GCA_964595745.1 uncultured Candidatus Saccharibacteria bacterium
ATTAATCCAAAATTTAAAAAAGAATTTATTGTTAAAGAATTTTCTCCATCATTATATTATTTGGTAATGAATTTTGACGATCCAATTGAAAAAGAATTAAAAAATAAAGAAAATGATTTTATAGAAACATTTATGAAAATGAAATCAAATTCTGTGAAAAATGAAACCATGCTCTTCTAGTTGCTGTTGCCTACAAAGATCCCAACAATAAGCCTCTGGACTACTATGATATTTAGCACCATCACACTCAATAGCTAACCTTGGTTTGCCCGATAAATCTTTCACGACGAAATCTATTCTAAAACCTCCCGCAGGATACTGAGCAATAATCCTATCAGGATTAATATGATCTTCTAACCTACTTATGACTTCTTCTTCAAATATTGATTCCGCCTGATTAATTAATCCATTTTCAGCTGTATGATTTCTCTGAAAACATTTCTCACGAAGTAATTTAAGTATTTGTTCTTTTAATTCAGTATCGTTTTCTGACACTGCCTTTGCATAAGCTAAATAAGCGTAAAAGATTCCCTTCCCGGTATTCCCAATCTTGTTGATTTCACTACTATATATTGAAATATACTCCTCTGGAATTGAAGTACAGACATGTATTTTTTTCTTAGCTCTTGTTACCAATACATTTAGGAGCCTATACCCTTTGGCTTGATTAATTGGACCAAAATTCTGAATAAAGCGATTTTCTTTATCCTTTCCGAAGGTTGTAGATAGAATAATAATATCTCTCTCCTCACCTTGAATGTTCTCAAGATTTTTTATGAAAAGCCCATCACGTTGTTGTTGCATTTCAAATATTTTATTTTTAAATTCTTCATCTTCTGAATTAAAGATCTCTTCATAAAACCTTGCCTGCTGCTTTTGGTTAAAGGTAGCAATACCTATTGATGGGTACTTACCATTTGAATCTCTTTCAATTTCTCTTAAAAGGTTAAAAATATACTTTATTTCCTCAATATTCTCATTGTCTTGATATAAACCATCCACTCTATGAAATTCTATTGGAATATCATCTATTTTTTGAGGTAAGGGGATCAAATTACTTCCGTAAAAAGCAGCATTTGAAAATTCAATTAAATCTGGATGTCTAGATCTATAATGGGTATCTAAATGTGTATATCTAAAATTTAAAGATTCCGCAAAATCAAGTAGAGATTCCGAATCTACAAGATTTAATAAGTCTTCTCTGAAATCTTCTGTCAAAGCATGCAGTTCTTCCCTTCCTTCCTCTTCTTCTTCAATAGATTCATCCGGGTCAATGAAGGTATTACTAGTACCAAAGTATGAACTTGGTGGCATTTGGTGTTTGTCTCCAGAGATAATTTTCGTTTTACCTCTATATAGCGCTGGGAATGTATCTTCAATTCTAAGTTGACTCGCTTCATCAAAAATAACAATGTCAAAAAGCCCATCTTCAAGAGGGAAAATCGCACTACAAGTTATCGGGTTTGTTAAAATTACAGGTTTAAAAGAAGTAAATAAGTCAAAATCTTTTTCAATTATTTTCCTTAAGGAAGACCTGCGTTGGCCGTTAGACCCCCTAAGATTATAAAGTGATTTTAAGTTTCTTGGATTGTAGGGATTTGATTCAAATCTTTGTTTCATTAGGTTCTGCTCCTTAGCCCAAATCGCAAGAATCTGCTTCTTTTGTTGATCTTGGTTTTCCTTCATTGCAATTTTTAAATTATCTAGAAGCGTACCAGTTTTATTGTCTGGTAGCCCTGACACATCATAAATTCTTTCTAGGAGAATTGAAAAATACCAGTTTGTAAAATATTCTTTCCAAGGTTCTTGAATGTCCCTAGAGTATAACTCCTGGGCAATACTTTTCACCTTCACACTTAAACCATCAAATTCTTTTTGGAAATCGTAAAACTCCTTCCAGCTCTCCTGTATCTCATATTGCACCTCAGACAGGAAAATCTCTGTCTTATCTAAAATATTTTTTAATTCAATAAACGTTAATTCTGAATTTAGTTCGTTATTTTTTAATAAAATATTTATTCTACCCCTCAGCATACTCTCCTCGCTGATGATATTTTTGTACTCTTTACTAAGACCGATATGATGATTAAGGGAAGAATCGGATAAAGAAACACTTCCTGTAATTGTTTTTAATTTTATACTAATATCTGAGATAAAATCATCTATTTGTGAACGATATTTTTCAATCGGAGCTATCAATTTAGATATTTTTTTTTCGTAATCTAACAGTGATATCCCAAGAAGAGGGTTAACCTTAATCATATCGTTAATTTCTCGGAATTCTTGTATAATCTTCTCTATTCTCTCAGAATAATCTAAATCTGGATGCTTTTTGTAGTTCCCCAAAGAAAGAGACTCCGAATAGATATTTATTTCAGAAGGAATCTTCTCCTCAAATTCAGAAATATATTTAGCAAATTTATTTAAAGAAGCTTCTAACTCTCCAAAATTCTCCATCTTCTTTAAATCCCAACCTTCAGCGAAATTGTATTTTATAACACTAACCGATTTAACATATTGTTCTAAATCCTCAATTAACGCCTCAATTTCTTTTTTGGCTTCTTTAATATTCCTGAACTTAGAGGAAAACGGAGAGAATATGTTTATAACACTTCTATTTAGGGTTGTGTTACTAATAAATTTATCTTTATATAAATCTTTATTTTCATATAACCGTTTCTGAATATTCTCCATTTTCAGCTTCAATTGATTAAATGTCTCCGAATAAAATTTTTCTAAATCTGACTTATACCCATTTAGAAGAGAGATTAAATCCTTACAAATTACATCAACACTTTTTCTTACTTTTGAATAATTTTCTTGAAGATACTTTAGATTCTTCTCTTTATACTGTTCCTCAAAATTTTGAATATTTCTTCGTAATTCTTGGATTAAAACCTTGTTTTGAAAAATTTCTTTTTCTACTTCTCTTTGGGATTCTAAAACATGTAAATTAATAAAAATTTCCTTATTGATTTCTCTTAGTGCCTTCAAATCTTTAATCTCCGAGAAATATTGATAAATATGTTCAATTCTCTCAAGCATATCCCTATATTCTTCTATATCAAAATCATATTGCTCTTCATTTACAAGCTTTTCTAATGGGTTCTCTTTGATGTATTTCTTGGTCTTTAAGAAATCTCCAACCAGAGCTGTCCAAGTATGGCTACCGAAATCAATACTTGTAATACTTTGGTGCTGTTTATTTATTTTTTCAATTAGATTTAAGATTGTTTGTTCATTTCTTTTAAAATTCTCTTCAGGTAGAATATTATAATCATGTTCAGCATCAGATAAATCTCGTATATCAAGAACAATTTGACTCCTATCAGACACTGGATTCGTTATTGTAGTTGCTAGGCTTTTCAGTCCTTGTTTAGCAAGATTATCGGATATTACATCTAAAGCAGTCTTTTTTTCACAGACAACTAGACATTTTTTCTTATTACTCAACGCATTGGCAATAATTGCTGTAAGAGATTGACTTTTTCCCGTACCTGGAGGACCCTGTATAAGAATCTCATTTACTTGTTGAAGAGAATCAATAATACTCTGCTGACTTGGATCAGTTTCTATTGGACAAAGAGGAGAGAGTTTCTCTTCGCTTCTCCAATCACTTTCCCCAAGGATATTTATTCCCTCCATTTTTTTCAAATCGGCCAAAATACTCTCTTTTGAAATTCTGTAACACCCAAAAACCCCGTTGTTTAACCATAAAAGCCCCTTGTTGGAAATTGCACTTTCTTCTATTCCTGCTTTATCAGGAAATTTATCTAAGTTTGTAATCGACAAATCTTTTTCAAGAAGATTCTCTAATTGTGGGTTTATGTTTAATATAATTTTTCTCAGTACTTCCTTCACCTTGTCTAGACTAACGAAATCCCCCTCTGCCAATAAGTCATTTACCCTATCAATACTGATATTTAAATCATTTTCTATATGTGAGATTAGGACATTATTAATTATTACAGGATGATTTTCATTTCTTTTTATTCTCCAAGTTCTTGCCTGTGAAGGAGATTGCTCAATATCAAGATACCAAATAATTAGTGGCGCTTTTACGAATTTATTAAGATTAGTATTGCTTCTCTTGACAATCATTGGATATCCAAAGGCAAACGTTTTAACTCCCAATTCTTGCTCTTCCTCTCTGGATCTACTATACAAAGTATTTAGGGATTTCAGAATTTGTTTAATTTTTTTTATTTCTTCAATTGCTAATTTGAGTTCAGATTCAATTGATTTCAAATTCTCCTGATCGTCAGAATCAATGGCCCTTTCCTTCTGTTTTTCAAGTTTCCTGATCAAATCCGCTAAAGGAGCTATGTCTTTAATTTTAATCTCGACACTAAAATTCTCCTTACTAAATAATTTCTCCAAAAATTCTTGAGGTAATTGTTCTTGAATGAATCTAAGATTGTCTAATCCTAATTTGGTGTATTGTCGATCCGGCAATGCATTCAGGTGAATAGTACGCATATTTCCCAATGAATTCTTTTTCCTTAAGAACTGTGCGAACTTTTTTATGTCCACTCGAAAATTGTTGAACATAGAAGATTTTTTATAAGTAAACTTTTAAATAACAACTTGCCTATTATATAGCAGAATCACAGCCATGTCATAAAATTTAAAACAAAGAGCATGATATGTCATGTCCTTCACCCAATTATCCCTAATTATATAGTTTCCTCCCTAACTCACCTCCATCCACTCAAACTCAATAATATCCATACATTTATTACAAAATATACTCTCCAATAATCCTGTCGTTTTAACTACTTCCCATATCTCCTCTTCACATTTTCAACATGTTCTTTTTTAAAACCATCTCCCTCTATCTTTAATCTCTCTAGTTTAGTATATACCCTATCCCTATCCAAC